>DAINSJ010000121.1:4175-5292 GCA_036741375.1 Candidatus Limnocylindrales bacterium | reverse complement strand
CCGCCGACGGATCTCGTCCTCGAGCTCGGACACCTCCTCGACAACACCGGGCTGCCCGACGTCTTCATCGGCCTCGAGCAGCTGCCGGCCCCGGACATCGCCCTCCCATCCGACGCGCTGGCGCGCCAGATCGGGGCCCGGGCGGCGGGCTCCGTGCTGCGGGTCGTCGCCGACGGCTGCAATCTCCGCTCCAGCGGGACCTCGTTCGTCGTCGCGCCCGGCTATCTCGTCACGAACGCCCACGTCGTCGCGGGCGCCACGAGCATCGTCGTCCAGAACTCGAAGGCGTCATTCGACGCGACACCGGTGCTCGTCGACCTCGAGCTCGACGTGGCGCTCCTGCGCGTCTCGGGTCTCGATGCCCGCTCGCTCACGTTCACGGCGACCGAACCGAACCGTGGCGCGATCGCCGCCACGTTCGGGTATCCCGGCGGCGGCGACGCAGCGGTGGAGCCCGCCCGGGTATCGACGGTCTACTTCGCGACCGGCCTCGATGTTGCCGGCAAGGCGCGGGTCACGCGCCGGATCATCGAGCTGCGGGCCCGCGTCCAGCCCGGCGACAGCGGCGGCCCGTTGCTCCTCGAAGACGGGACGGTCGGCGGCGTCGTGTTCGCTGAGTCACGCGTCGATCCGACCGTCGGGTACGCGCTCTCCGCGCTGGAGGTGAGCGACCGGATCGGGACGGCACTCTCGAAGATCGCGGCCGTCGACACGGGTCCCTGCATCCGCTAGGTCGGTACCATCCCGGTATGTCCGACGCCTCGACCACGGCCGGGACCGATCTCGCCAGCCTGGCGGACCGATTCTGGGACGGATTCCTGCGAGCCAACCCTGCGTTCGCGACCGTGATCGGCGATCGGCGCTTCGACGACAGCCTCGAGGACCGCTCGCCTGAAGCCCTGCGGGTGGAGCTCGACCGCCTGGATTTCGTGGTTGGGGCAGCGACGGGGATCGATCCCGGCGCGCTGAGCCCGACGGAACGGATCACGCGCCAGATGCTCATCGACGAGGCGATGGGCCAGGCAACGGCGATCCGCACCGGCATGCACGAGTGGACCGTCGACGCGATGAGCGGCCCGCAAACGTCGCTGCTCGATCTCGTCGAGTACCAGACGAT
>DAINSJ010000121.1:0-4075 GCA_036741375.1 Candidatus Limnocylindrales bacterium | reverse complement strand
GAGGCGCTCGAGCACGAGATCCTCCCGGCGGCGAGGCCCGACGACGAGCCCGGCCTGAGCCAGGTGCCCGGCGGCGCGGCGGCCTATCGGGCGATGATCCGGGTCCATACGACCCTCGACCTCGAACCCGAGGCGATCCACGAGACGGGCCGCCGCGAGATCGCCCGCATCGACGCCGAGTTCGTCGAGCTCGGGCGCCGCCTCCTCGGGACGACGGACCTCGCGACGACGCTCGCAGCACTGCGCGCCGACCCGGCCCTCCGATTCTCGACGGCCGACGAGGTGTTCGCCACCGCGGTCGCGTCGCTCGAACGGGCCCAGGCGGCCACGCCGGCGTGGTTCGGGCGGCTGCCCCAGGCGCCATGCGAGGTCATCCGGATCCCGGAGCACGCCGAGGCACACCAGACGATTGCCTACTACGCCTGGCCGGCGATGGACGGCAGCCGGCCCGGCCGCTACTACATCAACCTCTACGAGCCGACGACGCGGCCGCGCTACGAGGCCGAGGCGCTGGCCTTCCACGAAGCGGTTCCGGGCCACCATCTCCAGATCGCGATCGCGCAGGAGCTGGCGGGGCTGCCGGCGTTCCAGCGGATGCTCGGCTCGACGGCCTTCGCCGAGGGCTGGGGCCTCTACACGGAGCGGCTCTCGGAGGAGATGGGCCTCTACACCTCCGACCTGGATCGCTTCGGGATCCTGTCATTCGACGCCTGGCGGGCGGGCCGGCTCGTCGTCGATACGGGGATGCATGCGCTGGGCTGGAGCCGCCAGCAGGCGATCGACTACCTCAAGGAGCACACGGCGCTCGGCGAGAACAACATCGCCAACGAGGTCGATCGGTACATCGTCTGGCCGGGACAGGCGCTCGCCTACAAGATCGGCCAGCTCGAGATCCTGCGGCTCCGGGCGGACGCGCTGGAACGCCTCGGCGACCGATTCGACATCCGGGCGTTCCACGACGCCGTCCTCGGCGCGGGCGCCGTGAGCTTGACGACACTGGGCCAGATGGTCGAGACGTGGGTGAGCGCGACCGAGGACCGAGCGACCGAGGACCGAGCGGAGCCCTCGCCGATCAGTTGACGGCTTCCGGCTCCAGGGTCCGGATCCGGCGGCCGACGCACTCCCAGATCTGGCCGCGGATGTCGTCGTACCGGTCGAGCAGGGCCTCGAACTCGCGATGGCCGAGCACGATCAGCTTCGACGGCGTCTCGGTCGTCACCGTGGCCGTGCGGACCCCGTGGTCGAGGAGCGCGATCTCCCCGAAATACGCGCCGGGACCCACCGTCTTCAGGAGCTTTCCGTCGCGTTCGATCTTCGCGATGCCGTCGACGAGCACATAGAACGCGTCGCCGCGGTCGCCCTGGCGCATCAGCACGTGGCCGGCCTTGACGTCGACGTCCTCGGTCAGCTCGCCAACGACCCCGATCGCACGGTCGTCCAACTCGGCGAACAGCGGAACCGTCTTCAGGAGCTGAAGCTTCTGGTCCATCGTGGCCTCCTCGCCGGGAGCATAGCCGAGCCGCTCACGAATTGATCTCCGAGCCGGCGCCGGGCGCCGCCGAGCGATCGCGGCCTCGATGCGGCGATGGAGATGCGGAAATGCCTGCATCAGTCGGTCGAATTCGTGGTGCTCGATGGCCAGCAGCCGGCAATCCATTACGCAGGTCGCGGTGGCCGTTCGCGGGCCGTTCTCCAGGAGTGCGATCTCGCCGAGGAACCCTCCGGCGATCATTGAGCGGACAGTGGCGCCGGAACGTTCCACGCGCAGCGTGCCCTCGGCGATCACATAGAACGTCGTTCCCGGCTCGCCCTCGCGCATGAGGACGTGGCCCGCAGGGAGCAGGAGCTCGTGCGCCAGCACCCCGATCGCCTCGAGGCTCCGCTCGTCGAGGTCGCTGAAGAGGGGCACGCTTCGGAGGAGCTCGAGCTTCTCGTCCATCCCCGCGAGCATAGTCGCGGAGGCTGCCATGCTGTCGCGGATGTCGCGGCTCAGCCGGCCCGTTCGCTCCGCCGTCGATGCCCTGCGCGAGGCCATGGCCAACGACGGGATCCGGCGGCTCGAGCTGGCCTGGATGATCGGAATCGGAGCCGACATGGCCCTGACCGTCGTCCTCCTCGTCGTCGCGTATGGGCGCGGCGGGGTCGTCGCCGCCGGCCTGCTCGGGGCGGTCCGGATGGTGCCGGCCGTGGCCTCGGCGATGCTCGCCGGGACGATCGTCGAGCGATTTCGGGGCGAGCGGATTCTTGCTGCGATCGGCCTGGCCCGTGCCGCGAGCGCGGCCGGCTGCGCCATCCTCATCGCTGTCAATGGTCCGCTGCCGGCGCTCTTCGCACTCGCGGCGATTGCCGCGGCGGCCGGCGCGCCGGTGCGTCCGATCCAGGCCACCTTGATGCCTGCCGTCGCGCGCTCGCCCCATGAGCTCGTCGCGGCGAACACGGCGTGGAGCACAGGCGAGGGGATCGGCGGGATGCTCGGACCGTTCATCGCCGGGCTCTTCGTCGCGGCCGGCGCACCGGCGCTCGGCGCCGCGGCGGCCGGGATCGCGTTCCTGGGAACGGCGTGGGTCGTCGCCGGGCTCCGCTTCGAGCAGGCGGCCGACGCGACCGGTGGGTCGATGCACGCCGGCGGCGGGCTCCGGCTCGTCGAAGGGCTTCGGGCGCTCGGACGCCGGCCGGTGCCGCGTTGGACGATGGTCGGCGTGTTCGCCCAGGTGATGACCCGCGGCCTCCTGGCCCCGCTCACCGTCGTCGCCGCGATCGAGCTGCTGGGCATGGGCGACGCCGGCGTGGGCCTCCTCAACGGCGCCCTCGGCCTCGGGGGGCTGTTCGGTGCGATCTTCGCGATGAGCCTCGCGCGTTCGGATCGGCTCGTTCGAACCCAGGCCGCCGCCCTCGCCTACTGGGGCGCGCCGATCGCCGTGATCGGGCTCCTGCCGTTCCCAGCCGTCGGCCTCGCCGCGATGGTCGTCATCGGCGTCGCGAATGCCGTCTTCGACGTCGCGGTCTTCACGATCTTCCAGCGCGGCACCAACAACGAGGAGCGGGCTCCCGTCTTCTCGGTCTTCGAAGGCGTCGCCGGTCTGGGCGCCGTCACGGGGAGCCTGCTCGCCCCGGTACTGCTCGCCGCCTTCGGGTCGCGCGGGGCGTTGGGGGTCACCGGCGCGATCCTGCCGATCGTCGCCCTGGTCATCTACGGCCGCGCCGGGCGGGCCGACCGGGTCGTCGTCGTCGACGAGCCGCTCCTCCAGCTCCTGCGCGAGGTCTCGGTGTTCTCGGAGCTCCCGCTGACGGCGATCGAGCGCCTCGCCGACGGTCTCGTTCCCGTCACGTTTGCGGCCGGCGAGGTCCTCATGCGCCAGGGCGAGCCGGGCGATCGCTTCGTCGTGATCGACTCGGGCGAGGTCGACGTCGCGGTCGACGGACGGGTCATCCAGCGACTTGGTCACGGAGCCGGGGTGGGCGAGATCGCGCTCCTTCGGCGATCCGCGCGGACCGCGACCGTGACCGCAGCCACCGATGTCGCGGCATTCAGCGTTGACGCGGGCACGTTCCTCGCGGCCGTGTCCGGCCCGGCCGCTGCGGCGGTCACGGAACGGATCGCGGCCGCGAATCTGCGGCGTGGCGCGGCACCGAGCCCGGCTCCAGCGGCCGGCTGAACACCGACCGTACACTTGGGCGCGATGACAGAACTCCCCTACGGGCGCCCGACGGACCCAGCAAAACGCCATTCAGCTGCGCTCACGGATGGCCCGGATCGGGCGCCGGCGCGGGCGATGCTCAAGGCGATCGGCTTCACGGATGAGGACCTCGCCAAGCCGCTCGTCGGCGTCGCCACGACGTGGATCGAAACGATGCCCTGCAACATCAACCAGCGCCGGCTCGCCGAGCTCGTCAAGGAGGGCATCCGGGCCGCCGGCGGCACGCCGATGGAGTTCAACACGATCTCCGTTTCGGACGGCGTCTCGATGGGCACCGAGGGGATGAAGGCCAGCCTCGTCAGCCGCGAGGTCATCGCCGACTCGATCGAGCTCGTCATGCGCGGCCACCTGCTCGACGGCCTCGTGTGCCTCGTCGG
>DAINSJ010000120.1:3296-5299 GCA_036741375.1 Candidatus Limnocylindrales bacterium | reverse complement strand
GAGGCGGTCGGCGAGACGGATCGTCGCCTCGGTCGTATACGGCCCGAACGACGAGTACGCCGACAGCTTCGTGAGCTGCTCGGCCACGGCGTCGGCGATCTCGCGACGGCCGTAGCCGACGTTGCAGAACCAGAGGGCCGCCGTCGCGTCGATGTAGGTCTTGCCGGTCGTGTCCGTGATGGTCGCACCGTCGCCCGACTCGAGGACGACCTCGTGATCGGCGACCACGTGCATGTCGGCGAAGCCGTGCCAGAACTTGCTCAAAGGCCCTCCCTGGACTCCGGATGGTACGGGCGTCAGGGGCGCTTCGGGGCCCCTCGCCGGCGTCCAAGCGCCGCGGTTCTTGAATCGATCGAACGTGGGTCCACCGCGGTGGCGAGCTCATCGCCCGGCGGCAGGGCGGCGAGGCGGGCTGCGTGGCCGAGCGCGTTCAGCTTGGCGACTGCCGCGTCCCAGCTGAGGTTTGCGAGGCCGCCGGCCGTCCCGAGACCGACGCGGACCAGGCCGCGCCCCTGTGTGGACGCGGCGTAGTTCGCGGCCCAGATGAGGAGCTCCGGACCCTCGGCAGGGCTGTCCGCCGCGGACTGGGCACCGACGACGATTCCGCGGTCCATCGGGGCCGCGGCGACGAGGTACCAGTTGTCGGGGCCGGCGATCAGGTCGACGGCGAGGCTGTGATACGGCGCCTCGAGGATCGTGGCGGATCCGGCCGCGTGAGCCGAACCGCCGACGATCGAGAGCGAGAGATGCGTGCCTTGCACGCCATCCGTGATGCGTTTGTGGGCATCGCGGAAGAGGCGCCGCTCAGCTACGTCCTCGCCGATCAGGTGGGCATCGAGCTCCTCGATCTCGATGAGCGGGCAGCCGGCCTCGGCGAGGGCGTCGACCTCGCGCCGGAGGGCCTCCGCGAAGGCCATCGTGGCGGCGCCACCCGGGCGTGGCGCGGCGCTCCGGCGTCCAAGGGTGTACGGGCCAGGCAGCGCCTGCTTCACGGCCAGGTCCGTCAGCGCCGCCGCGGCGCGCCAGGACGTCAGCGTGACGGGCGTCGTTGCGCGTGAGTGCCCCGCGATCCCAACGAGCGCGCTGCCGAGGTCGAGCAGATCCGGCGTTCGAAGCCGCCCGTCCGTGACCGGCTCGAGCCCGGCCGCCTCCTGGGCCCGGATCGCTGCCTCGACGGCAGCCTCGAGATCGAGCGTCGTACCGCCCGGACCCAGGGGCATCGGCAGACCACCGAGAAGCGTCCCAAACACCAGTGGATCGTAACGGCGGGACGGTCGTCCCTCCCAGTCAGAGCAGCACGAACCCTGTGGGTGGGTGCGTGCCACCCCGAACGGCGGCGATCCAATCCCGAGCATCCGGCCCGAAGGTCAGAGGCGCACGAGCCCAGTCGGTGGATGCTGCCCAACGCGAACCGCCGCGAGCACGGTCGCGCGCCGCAGCCTCGGGAGATCGGCGAACAGCTCGGTGTTGTCGGCGAGGACGCGTCGAGTCGCGGCGGAGTCCGCGAGCACGAGCAGGAATCCCTCGGTCGGGTCATCGCGGCGCTTCAGCGAAAGGCGGCGTTCGAGGGCCTGGGCGTCGCGAACCCGCATCTCCACCTCGACTGCCGTACGCCCGCCTCCGCCGGAGATGACCGCGTCCCATGCTCGTTGCTCGAACCGGCCCGCGACGTTCGGAAGCGGCACTTCGGTCCGGTATCTGAGCGGCGGACCGACCTCCCGCAGGAGCATCGCCAGGCGCCTGACCTGCGCTCCATCGCGCACCGGCTCGGCGCCCGGGTACAGCCGGACCGATAGGTCGAGACCCAGGACATTCGCGATTCGCGCGGCTTCGAGGAGTGACAGCTTCGCGATCTGGCCTCGTTCAATTCGGCTGTAGTGCGCCCGCGAGAGCTGCGCCGCGTTCGAGACGGACTCCTGGCTGAGTCCGGCTGCTACCCGCGCTTCACGGAAATCGTCTCCGATTGATCGAAGGATGCGCATGCCGATGCGAGTACCCCGGTC
>DAINSJ010000120.1:0-3196 GCA_036741375.1 Candidatus Limnocylindrales bacterium | reverse complement strand
GAGTTCGACCTCCTGGCGGCCCTCGCGCGCGATCCCGGCGTCGTGCTCACCCGCGACGCTCTCCTCGAGGACGTCTGGGGCACCGACTTCCCCGGCGAAACCCGGACCGTCGACGTCCATATCGCCGAGGTCCGGAAGCAGCTCGCACCCGACGGCCCGCCGATCGAGACGATCCGGGGCTATGGCTACCGCCTCGTTCCGCCGCCGCGCGACCCACTACCGCCGCCACGCGATCCACTTCCGGCGCCGTCGGGCGACGCGCCCGGGTGAGCGCCCTCCTCCCGCCCGTGATGCTCCCCTGGAACTCGTGATCCCCCGCTCACTCCGCGGCCGGCTCATCGCGTCCTTCGTCGCGCTGTCCCTGGTGCTACTCGTCGTCGTCGGCGGCACCCTGTTCGTTGTCCTTCGCGGCCTCCACAGCGACGCCACCTCCGGCAGCCTCGCCGACGTCGCCAACAGCGTCCTGCCACAGGTCCGTCTGAGCGTCGGAACCGGGAACCTGCGGGGCACGATCGACGACGTCGGGACCCAGCTCGCGACGCGCGACATCGAGGTCATGCTCGTCGGCACCGACGGCCGGCTTCGACCGATCGCCGGCCAGCCAGTCGGCGACCCGATCATGCAGACCGACGGCACGGCCGGCGACACGATCCGCGGCAGCGTCGTCCTGGACGGCAAGTCGTACCTGTACGCGGCCACGGTCATCCGCCGAACCGCCGCCGCGGCGCCGCGGGCGGTCGCGTTCCTCACGGCGGACCGGTCGGGGGCGCTTGCCCTCGCCGATCTCGGGCGCGCGATCCCGGCTGTTGCGCTGGTGATCCTGCTCGTGGCGGCGCCGCTCGCATGGCTCGTCGCCAGGAGCGTGACCCGCCCACTCGAACGGATCGCCGATGCGGCGTCGGGCCTGGCCTTGGGGTCCTCGATGACCCTGGCCCTCGAGGGGCCTTCCGAGGTTCGCGCGCTGACGGGCACGTTCAACGCGATGTCCGGCGAGCTCGCCGACACGCGCCGCCGTGAGGCTGAGCTGCTCGCAGACCTTCGCCACGACCTGAGGACTCCCTTGACGGTGATCTCCGGCTTCGCGGCCGCGCTCGTGGATGGGACCGCAGCGGGCGACGACGTCGGACGTGCCGGGCGCGCGATCGGCGAAGAGGCGAGCCGGCTCGAGCGCCTCGTCGGCGAGCTGGGGACGATCGACGGCCTCCGGTCGGGCGAGAATCCGCTCCGCCCCGAGCAGATCAATGCGGCAGAGCTGCTCGCAGCGACACGCGATCGCTTCCTCACGCGCGCCGAGGCCGCGGGCGTCGACATCCAGGTCTCGACGAACCCCGCGACGGCGCGGCGCGCCGCGACCGAACGGACTGAACCGGCCGAACCCATGGAGCCGACCGCCCCCAGCGACCCGACCGGGCCGACGTTCGCCGCCGACCGACTGGCGACGGAGCGAATTCTCGCGAACCTCGTGGCGAACGCCCTCGACCTCACTCCTCGCGGCGGCCACGTCTGGCTGTCCGCCGCCCGGGTCCCCCCCGACGGCATCGCGCTGACCGTGACCGACGACGGGCCGGGCTTCCCGCCCGGAGCCGCAGGCCGCGTCTTCGAACGCTTCTACCGCGCGGATCCGTCGAGGTCAGGGCCGGGCAGCGGCCTTGGTCTGGCGATCGTGCGCGAGCTAGCGCAGGCGCATGGTGGAACCGCGCACGCGGAGAACATCGCCCCGCACGGGGCTCGGGTCGGAGTCATCCTTCCGATCGTGCCGCAGCCTGCCTGACGGTCGTGCGGCATTAGGCCCAGGCACGGCGTCGCGAAGGTTCGCTCGGCAGCCGGAGCCGGGCCTAGACGGTCGCGCCTCCGACCGCGAGGCCCACGGCGACGAGGCCGACCAGCGCGACGACGCCGGCGGCGATCAGCAGCGGCGACCTCGACGCGGGCTGGCCGCCCGGATGCTGCCAGGCCGAGCGGAGCGTCGGGACGCGCCCCGGCGGGACGACGAGCCCTAGCCACAGCCCCGCGAGCAGGCCGCCGATGTGGGCCGAGTTGTCAATCAACCCGCCCCCGGCGAAGAATCCGAAGGCGAGGTTGATGAAAATCAGCGGCACGAGCTGCGGCACGATCGCCCGGGATCGGCGGTCGAGCACCGGATGGTGGGCCCGCGTCCCGGCCACGAGCACCCCGACGAGCCCGAAGATCGCGCCCGAGGCGCCGACCGCAGGCCCCTCGCTGAACAGGAAGCTCGCCGTCGAGGCGGCCAGCGCGGTCAGCACGTAGAAGACCAGGAACAGCTTCGAGCCCCAGGTGCTCTCCACGATCGGACCGATCAGGTAGAGCGCGTACATGTTGAACCCGAGATGCAGGTAGTCGGCGTGCAGCAGGGTCACGCTGAGGAGGCGGTACAGCTGGCCGGCCGCGACGTCGGCGTGATCGAGCCAGAGCAGGCGAAAGAGGTCGTCCGTCGGCTGCAGGATCGCTGCGAGCGAAACGGCGACGGTGACGCCGAGGATGAGGACGGCAACGCCGATCGGGAGTCCCGAGCCGCGGCTCTTCGCGAAGTATCGCTGCGCGGCTCCGGCGTTGCCGGTCTCCTTGGCCAGCCAGCCGAGCCGGCCGGCGATCTCGGCCTTGTCCTCGGGCGGGGCGAGGCGATCCGCCTGGCGGTACGCGGCGATCGCACCCGGCAGGTCGCCCTGGCGAACGCGCCCGCCCGCGATCTGGCGCCAGGCTCGATAGGTGCTCGGGGTTTGCGGCAGCGCGACGACCGATTCCCACGCCCCGAGCGCCTCCGGCTCGGCATCCATCCGGTAGAGCGCGTCGCCGGCACCGAGCCAGCCCGCCGCCGTGATCGCCGCGTCCGAGTGCCCGATCACCCGGCGGAAGTCGTTCAGCGCCTGGGCGGGCTCGCCCTGGTCGAGGCGGTCGCGGCCGCGATCGAGCAACGCCTGGGCCACCGGCACGGGCAGCGGCCCCTGGGCATCGCGGGCCGCGTCGAGATCGAGCGGCGGGCGCGACGGGTCGGGCTGGGGCAGATCCATGAGGCCCGACGATACTAGGGTTCCATGTGCGGACGGTTCACCCAGGAGCGAGCGACCTCGGAGCTTGCCGAGATCTTCGGCGCGGAAGACCGCGTTGACCTGCCCGGCGGCCGCTTCAACGTGGCCCCGACGGATCCCGCGGCGGTCGTCGTCCAGCGCGAGGACCA
>DAINSJ010000119.1:1841-5396 GCA_036741375.1 Candidatus Limnocylindrales bacterium | reverse complement strand
GCGAGCCATCAAGCGTGTCAGGATCGGATGGATGCCAGAAGGGACGTCATCGACCCCGGGAGCGAGGCGCCAGATTCGCCTCGGCTCGACATCCATCGACTATCTCCTCCGGCGGAATCCGCGGTCCCGTGGCATCCGGCTCACGGTCGACGGCCGGCGCGGGCTGGTCGTCAGCGTCCCGCCGGCGCACCGCCGTGGCTGGGCCGATCCCGGTCCGCGCGTCGAGGCGTTCCTGCACGAGCGCCGTGCCTGGGTCCTCCGGCAGCTCGGCCGGCTCGAACGCGAGCACGCCGAGATTGCCGCTCGTGGGACTCCCGACGATGGCGGGTCCGTCTACTACCGCGGCGAGCTGCACCGGATCAGGATGCTGCCTCGCCAATCGGTGGGCGCCACCCGGCGGTCGACCGTGGAACGGACCGGCGCCGACGGCGGCGACGAGCTCGTGGTGCGACCCGGTTCGCACGACCGGCGATCGATCGAGCGGGTCCTCGAGGAGTGGTTCCGGGAGCGCGCCGAGGAGGCGATCGCGCGCGCCGTCGAGCTCCATGCCCCGCCGCTCCGGGTCTCGCCGAGCGAGGTCGTCCTGCGCGATCCGAAGAGCCGCTGGGGCAGCGCGTCGAAGGGGGGTCGGCTGATGTTCTCGTGGCGCCTCGTCCTGGCCCGGCCGGAGGCGCTCGAGACGGTCGTCGTCCACGAGCTCGCCCATCTCCGCGTGTTCGGCCACGGGCCCGGCTTCTGGAAGCTCGTCACCGGCCGACGGCCGGATCACCTCGCGCAGCGGGCCTGGCTGCGAACGCATTCGCACGCCCTGCACGCCGCGCTCGAGCGCCCGACGGACGAGGGCTGACGCTCAGTCGATGTTGGTGGGCCGGGGCGGAATCGAACCGCCACAGTCGAAGACGAGGGTTTTACAGACCCTTGGGCTCACCACCTGCCCGACCGACCCATGTGGCGACACGCGCACCGTGACGAGGTCGTCGTCGCGAGCGGGCCATAGTCTGCCAGTTTTCGGGCCCGCCGTCGGGCTTCGCCAGGCCCGCTAGGACGCGAGCTGGCGCCGGATCTCCTCGAGCAGGGCGGCGATTCGGAGCGGCTTGGCCATGAAGCCGTCGACGCCGGCGAGCTCCGCGGCGGCTCGATCGTCCGGCAGGACGCTCGCGCTCAGGACGAGGATCCGGCAGCCCTGCGTCGAGGGCGACGCTCGCAGCTCGGGCACGAGCTCGAGGCCGTCGCCGTCGGGCAGGTGCCGATCGAGCAGGACGAGGGCCGGCGTGGACCCCTCGAGCCAGTCCCGCGCATCGGCGAGGGTCGGCTCGATGTGCAGGTCGTAGCCGGCGGGGGACAGGATCGCGCGCAGCAATGAGGCGTTGAGGGGCTCGTCCTCGATCGCGAGGATCGTGGCGCCCGTGGCAATGGTCAATGCGCGACCGGCTGCGGACGATCCAGCGGATTCAGCCAGCCGCGCAAGGCCTCCATGGCCGCCTCGCCGCGCTCCGCGACACCGAGGACATTGCCGTTCAGGCGGGCCTTGTCTTCCGGCCTCAGGTCGGACGGCGTCGTGACCCAGATCGGGATGGCGCTCGTGAGCGGATCGCCCTTCAGGCGGGCGACGACCTCGAAGCCGTCGATATCGGGCAGGAGCACGTCGAGAAGGATCAGGTCCGGCTGCAGCTCCCGGGCGCGTTCGCCCCCGCTGGCGCCGTCGCGGGCCGAGATCACCCGGAACCCCTCCGGCTCGAGCAGCCCGCGGTAGCGAGCCTCCGCGGCGGGATCGCCGTCGATGACGAGCGCCGTGACGACTCGCGTCTGGACCTTCGTGGTGAACGTCAGGCGACCGATGGCCTCGAGCAGCGAATCGCGGGCGATCGGTTTGACGAAGTAGTCGACCGCGCCGAGCGCCAGCCCGAGCGGACGGTCGTCGACGACCGAGACGACGAGCACCGGAATGCCCTGGGTCTCGGCGTTGCGCTTGAGGTGCTGGAGAACCTCCCAGCCGTCGATGTCCGGCAGCAGGATGTCAAGGACGATGGCGCTTGGATTCAGCTCGGCGGCCCACTCGAGGGCGACGCGCCCGCTCGGCGTGACGGCGACGCCGAAGCCCGCGCCGTCCAGGTAGACCCGCAGGAGATCCGCCGCGGCTGGATCGTCCTCGACCACGAGGACGACGGGTCGACCGGGCTGGAGCGTCGGCGACGGCACGTCGAGACCACCCGCGACGCGTCGCGGCAGGTCCACGGTGAACGTGCTGCCGACCCCGACCTCGGACTGGACCTCGATCCGGCCGCCATGGGCCTCGACGAGCTGGCGCGTCAGGGCGAGCCCGAGACCGGTTCCCTCCACCTGGGCGCGACCCGTCCGGGAACCCTGCTGGAAGGCCTCGAAGATCCGCTCGAGCTCCCCGGCCGGGATGCCGGTGCCGGTGTCGGTGACCGACAGACGCGCCTTTTCCGCGTCCGTCTCGATGGCAAACGTCACCGAGCCGCCCGGCTCGGTGAACTTGATCGCATTCGACAGGAGATTGAAGGCAACCTGCCGGATCCGCGCCGGGTCGGCGACGAACGACTGCTCCGCCCGGCTTTCGATCGTCAGGGCAATCGACTTGCGATCCGCGAGGGGCCGCATCGTCTCGATCGTCTGACGGGCGAGGGCGTCAAGGTCAAAGGCAACGGGCTTGAGGTCGACCCGGCCGGCTTCCACCTTCGCCAGGTCGAGGACATCGTTGATGAGCTCGAGCAGGTGCATGCCGGACTGATGGATGTGGTCGGAGTACTCGCGCACCGTCACGGGATTCGCCGCCGCATCGACCCCCGGCTCGAGCAGCAGCTCCGAGAAGCCGATGATCGCGTTCAGCGGCGTCCGCAGCTCGTGGCTCATCGCGGCGAGGAAGTCGCTCTTCGCGGCCCCGGCGGCTCGAAGGTCGGCGATGAGGCGTTCGCGCTCGAGGACGAACTCCTCGCGCTCGACCGCGCTGACGGCGCGGTCGGCGAGGAGGGTGATCAGCGCGAGGTCGTCGTCCACGAAGAGCGCCCCACCGGCGATCCGCAGCTGGAGCGTGCCGGCAAGGTCGCGGTCGCCACGAAGCGGGATTTCGATGAGCCGAAGGCCCGGAACGACCGCGTCCTCGGTGCGTGCCGCGGGACCATGCGACTGCTCGTCGACGATGACCTCGGCCTCGGACGCGCCCGATGCCTTCATCGCCGTGCGGCTCAGGAGGGCCCAGACCTGCTCCGCGGTGCCGCCGCTCGGGAGCTGGCTGAGCTCGCGGATGAAGTCGTAGGCGATGGTCTGCTGGCTGAGCCGGCGCAGGCCGCGGGGCGGGGCGAACGCGGCGAGATAGCCGAGCGCGGCGACCAGGGCCACGAGCCGGACGACGATGTTGACGTCTTTGGCAGCTGGCGATCCGGCGGCCAGGACCCCGCCGACGATGAGGATCACCACAGCCGTGCCGAAGAGGGCGGTCGAGATCGCCGCGATCGCGAGTCGGACGCGCGACGCGCCTGCGCGCCGGCGTGCCGCCAGCGCCAGCCCGATCGCGGCCGCGAGCTCGAAGACCAG
>DAINSJ010000119.1:0-1741 GCA_036741375.1 Candidatus Limnocylindrales bacterium | reverse complement strand
AGGACGAGCGCGAGGCTGCCGAACACGGCGACGACCGCCAGGCCGACGGGCTCGCGTCGACGCAGGTAATCACGAAGCGTGAAGCCGAAGACGGCGAAATAGGCGACGTCCAGGGCCGCGGTCAGGAGCCCGTCGAACGTCACCTCAGATCGCGATCGGGAGCGCCGGCAGCGCTCCCAGCCCGACGCGTTCGGGGAAGGACTGCGGGTCGCCGAGGATCAGCGGCACGAAGAGCGAGACGAGCTCCCCATCGAACTGCTTGCCGCTCTCGCGGAGAAGCTCATCGGCGGCTTCCTCGACGGATCTCTCGGCCCGATACGGTCGGCCTTCGACGATCGCGTCGAACGCGTCCACAAGGCCGACGATCCGGGCACCGATCGGGATGGCCTCACCTCGTAGCCGGTCCGGGTAGCCGAGGCCGTCCCATCGCTCGTGATGGTGGCGAATGATCGGCCCGAAAGCATCGCTGCCGGCCAGTGGCTCGCAGATCCGCTCGCCGATCGCGGGGTGCTGGCGCATCTCGCCCCACTCTGTCGGGGTGAGCGGGCTGCGCTTCAGCAGGATCGCGTCCCGGATCCCGATCTTGCCGACGTCGTGCAACAAGGCGCCGAAGATGAGCGGCCGGATCTCTCGTGCCTCCAGACCTGCCGCGACGCCCAACTGGTGCGCCAGACCGGCCAGGCGCTGACAATGGCGCTCGGTCGTCTCGTCCTTCGCCTCGACGGCATTGGCGAGCGCGGCGATGACGCCGTGAGCGCCGTCGATCTGGGCCATCGCGTCGGCGAGGCGCAGCACGCTCCGGACGCGGGCCATGAGCTCCGCCCGGTCATACGGCTTTCGGAGGAAGTCATCCGCTCCGGCGTCCAGGCCGGCGACGACATCCTCGACCGCCGTGCGCCCGGTCAGCAGGATGATCGGCAGCGCCACTGTGCGCGGGTCCGCCCGAAGCGCGCGACAGACCTCGAGGCCGTTCAGCCCGGGCAGCTCGACGTCCAGGAGGACGAGGTCGGGAGACGAATCGAGCGCGGCTCGAAGCCCGTCGGAGCCGTCGGCGACCGCGAGCGAGGCGTAGCCGGCGCGAGTCAGCAGCTCTGTCAGGAGGGCTCGGTTCGCGGCATCGTCCTCGACGATGAGAACGAGCGGACGGGCACGGCCATTGGACATCGCGAGGCCTCCGGAGACGCAAGGCTGGTTAGCGCCAAGTCTGTCAATAAAACCTGTACCGGGAAGCGGTACCAAAGTCCCACCGATGCCTACCCGCACGCTCGACCTAAGATCGCCGGGTGACCGAGATCGCCGGGTCCTGGTACTCCACGTGGCGCATGGTGGCGCGCAGCTAGATGGACGTCTCCCGGGCGGTGTTCATGGCGAGCGAGACCGACTTCGATGCGTGGCTCGCGCGCCACGGCAGCGAAGAGCGGGAGGTCCTGGTCGCGATCGACAAGAAAGCCTCAGGGAAGCAGACCGTGACGCTGCCGGCGCTCCAGGAAGTGGCGCTGTGCTACGGCTGGGTCGACACGCAGACGCAGCGCATCGACGATCAGCGATACGCAATCCGCTTCGTGCCGCGCCGACCCGGCTCGAACTGGTCGCCGACGAACCGCGAGCTCGCGCGCCGGCTGCTGCGGGAGGGTCGGATCCAGCCCGCCGGGCTCGCGACCCTGCCCGACGATCTCTGATCGGGAAGGGGAGTGGTGGAGATGAGGGGACTCGAACCCCTGACCCCCGCGATGCGAACGCG
>DAINSJ010000118.1:1751-5464 GCA_036741375.1 Candidatus Limnocylindrales bacterium | reverse complement strand
TACCTGCGCGGTTTGCGCGACCGAATCGGCGCCTCGACGCGGCAGCGCGTGATCAGCGAGGTCGTCTCGGCGGTCGACAAGGTCGACGTCGATACGGAGCGAAACCTGCTCGACATCCTCGATCGGGTCCATGAGATCCACCTCGAGGCGGTCGATCAGACGCACCTGTTCACGCTGAGCCAGGCCTACGAGGGCCTGCTCCAGAAGATGGGCGAGAAGAACAACGACGGCGGCCAGTTCTTCACGCCGCGCGAGGTGATCCGGGCGATCGTCCGGGCGATCGATCCGAAGGTCGGCGAAACGGTCTACGACCCAGGTTGCGGGACCGGCGGCTTCCTCGCCCAGGCGTTCGAATGGATGCGGGCCGGCCTTGGTCCGGGCGCCACCGCGGAACAGCTCAGGACCCTGCGCGAGGACACGTTCTTCGGCCGCGAGAAGGCGGACCTCGTCTATCCGATTGCGCTGGCCAACCTCGTCCTCCACGGCATCGACCATCCGCACATCTGGCACGGCAACACGCTGACCGGCCAGACGACATATGACGGGCTCTTCCGTGGCGCGCCCGCGCTGTTCGATGTCGTGTTGATGAACCCGCCGTTCGGCGGCAAGGAGGGCAAGGAGGCCCAGACCAACTTCGCCTACAAGACCGGCGCGACGCAGGTTCTCTTCCTCCAACACGTCATCGACTCGCTGAAGCCGGGCGGCCGCTGCGGGATGGTCATCGACGAAGGCGTGCTGTTTAGGAACAACGAGACAGCGTTCGTCCAGACGAAGCGCAAGCTCCTGAACGACTGCGACCTGTGGTGCATCGTCTCGCTACCACCCGGCGTTTTTTCCTCCGCCGGCGCCGGCGTGAAGACGAACCTGCTCTTCTTTACGAAGGGCGAGCCCACCGAGCGGGTCTGGTACTACGACCTCTCCGACATCAAGGTCACGAAGAAGCAGCCGCTCACGCTTGATCGCTTCAAGGAGTTCTTCGAGCTGCTGCCGCCGCGAGGCGACTCAGACCACTCGTGGACTGTGAGCCGCGATGCGATCGAGGCCAGCAACTTCGACCTCAAGGCGGTCAATCCGAACGCCAAGTCGACCGAGGACACTCGCACGCCGGAGGAGCTGCTCGACATCATCGAAGCCCAGGGCCGCGAGGTCGACGCGGCGATCGCCGAGTTGCGGCGTCTGCTTGGTCAGTCGGTCTCGAAGCCTACGAAATCGCGGTGACTTGCCCAGACCATCGCACCTAGGCCTAGGTCGGGCGCGGGATGTCTTTCGTCGGCAACTTCGGCAGGAAGATCCCGATGAGGTAGGGAATCCACAGGACGAAGAGAAGCACGAAGAAGACGACGACCCGCATGGTGGTCACGGGCACCCCGAACTTGTGGGCGAGGCCCCCACAGAGCCCGAAGACAATCCGGTCATCGCTGCTGCACTAAAGCCCTCGATATCGATCGTCGAGAACCTCGCCGGTGGCAGCGTATGCCGTCGACCCGGGGGCCTCCACATAGATCTCGCCGGCTCGGTCGCCCGTCGCCACGAAATCCCGCTGAGGATTCATGCCGAACGACGTTGGTTTGGCGGCGAGTCAGGCGCTGGGCGTCCAGGCCACGTGATCGACCACCAGCTCGCGTGGACAGTCAGCCGGGACACGGCACCCATCGCCGGACGCGACGAACCGCCCAACGACGACCACCTCCGTCGCGTCGGCGCCGATCATCTCGAGCTCCGGAGGCACGACGACGCCCACCACGATCGTGACTCCGACCCCAGGGAGCTCGGCGCTCCCGGACCGGCTGTCCCGAACGTCCGGTTGCGAGGCGTAGAGCACGCCGGAGCGAAGGCAGAACGCCGACTCGTCGGCATCGCCGCGGACCTCGGGAAGAGAGCCCTGTCGGTAGATGGCGGCGAGTGGTGGACAGCCGGTGATCGCGGTCGCGACATACCAGCCGGCAACGGCAATGACGTCGTCACGGCCGAGGCTCCGCGTCTGGACTTCGTCGAGTCGCTGGACGTGGAGGCCAATCACCTGCGCCGGGGCTAACGCTGGTGTGGATCTCGCAACAGTGCTTGAGGGCGCGGCGACGGCCGTCGGATCGGGGATTCCGGCGGTCGCCTGGTCCGAGCGAGCGCCGCTGAAGCCCGCCCATGCGATGGCCACGAGCGCGACCACAGGCAGCAGGAGCGCGAGTCGGGCCAGGCGCGGACGCCTCGGCGCCAGGACGGCGCGCGCCTCGAAGCTCGTCTGCTCGTTCATCCGTGGAGCGTAGTCCCAGCCCCTACCGCTGCCCGACCAGATACGCTCGGAGGGGTGTCATCGCCGGAGGATACCCAGCCCCGCGTCAACGCCGTCGGAGCGCAGGGCTCGCGGACCAACTACCCCGTGACGGGCTGACCCGCGAGACGTCCTGCGGCACCGGGTTCGGCGAGGAATTGCAGGATCAGCTCGTCCACGAGGTCGGCGCGTTCCCGGATGAGGTCGTGGTTCGTGTTCGGGACGATCGCGAGCTGGCCGTTCGGGAGAGCCTGATAGAGCGCGGCGGTGTGGTCGATCGCGAAGAAGTCGGCATCGGCAGCCATCACGAGGGTCGGCGCCTGGATCGTCGCCAGGGCATCCAGCGAGATGCCTTCCCAGCCGGTCCACATCGACTGGAATTTCGCCAGGATCGCCTCGAGATGGTCGGGTCCATCGGGCGACAGCCTCCGGTAGTCCGCCTGGAGCCCGGCGAACTTCGAGTTGACCACGGCCCGAGGACGTCGTGGCCCGTGATCGCCACCGTTGACGCTGAAGTTGCCGCTGATGCTGACGAGTCGTCGCACGCGATCCGGCTCCCGGATCCCCATGAGCAGGGCGATGTTGGCGCCGTCGCTGTGGCCGACGACGTGGGCCGAGGCGATGCCGAGCGCGTCCATGAACCCGAGCGTCTCCTGCATCGAGACGTCGTAGCTGAACGGCTCGGCGCTGTCCGCCGTGCGCCCGTTGCCGCGCCGTTCGGGCACGAAGACCTCGAAGCGCTCCGCGAGGGCGGGGATCATGGCGCCGAAGATCTCGGCCGAGGCAAAGCCGCCGTGGAGCAGCAGGAGCGGCTCGCCCGTTCCGTGGCGCTCGTAGTAGGTGCGCACACCCGCGACATCGACGTAACGCGCGACCATCGATCCTCCTGACGCTCAGGTTGACGGCCGAACCGACACCATATCCCGGATTCGGGTCAGCCTGACAATGAAGCCAAGCGAGCGGCCGACGAGCGACCTGACGTCGGACCAGGCCACGATCCGGGCATCGCCCACGCGAACCTCCTCACCGTGCCAGTGGAGCGTCGCCTCGCCGGCAGCGAGGACGTTCTGGACCCACTGGGTGCCGAGCCCGAACGGCACCGGGATCACGAGCCGGTCGCCCGCCCGCAGGATCGCGACCGGAGTCTTGTAGTGGCGCCCGCTCTTGCGCCCGACGTGCTCGACCAGGCCCCACGGCCCGATCCAGCCCCGCAGGGCGATCGGGGCCAGGACGACGTTCGCGAGGCGCGTCGTCACCCGACCGACGCGCGAGCGAAGGGGCGAGGTCGGCAGGGGGGACATCCGGGGCAACCGTAGACCCGATTCCCATCCCGCGCAGACCCAGGCGCCATTGACTCCCGCTACGATCCAACATACGTCGGAGAGCGCGTGGGCAAATTCGAGATCGGGCTGGTGCTGAACACGGGCCAATGGGGGCCCGAGCGGAA
>DAINSJ010000118.1:0-1651 GCA_036741375.1 Candidatus Limnocylindrales bacterium | reverse complement strand
TCGATTCCCAAACGGAAACGGCCCCGGGCGTTACGCCCGGGGCCGTTCGCGAAGGAGCGTCGATCAGCAGGAGATTGAAGGGTTCCACTGGCTAAAGAGGCCGGCGGGGTTGTTCTCGATCACCCAGGCATGCAGGTCGTAGTGCCACGGCATCTGCGGGTTGTGGCCGGCCATCGGGCCGTCGAAGGTCTGGCCGAGGACGCTCGGCGCCGGATTGAAGAAGCCGAGCGGCGGCGCGTCGGCGCCGAACCAGGGCGCCGGCCCGTTCGCGGTGTTCGCGAGGGCGATGTGCCAGTACTCCACGGCGACGAGACGCAACGTGCCGTCGGCCCGCGGGAGGTAGATCAGGATCGGCGGCTGGAGGGCGTCGACGACGCCAGTCGAGAGGATGCCGACGTTCGGAGCGTGAATGCCCATCGTGCCGGCAGGCGACGAGACGCACGGCTCCTGGCCGACGCTGTAGCCCGCAATCGCCGCTTGGGCATAGCTGTGGTAGATCGAGACCGCAGCCCGGACAGCCTGCGTGTCGGCGGGGATCGAGCCGGACCTCGCGAGCGCGATGCCGGCCGTCGCGGATCCGAGGACCGCGACGAGCGCGATGCCCATGAGAAATCGTCGATGCATGCTGGCCTCCGGTGTCGTTCGTGCGGCGTCTCCGGGTGGGCAATCTCGCCCGATCTGACGGTGCGGCCCGTGTCATCGGCTCCGCATCGAGGGAAACCCCACAATTCGACGTGATGGTTCCCTCCGTGACGACCCGAACACCTGATCGCGCCAACCCCGTTGGGCGAGACGCCGAGATCGACGAGATCCGGCGCTGGCTCGATCTCGTGGCCGGCGGGCCGGCGGCTCTGGTCATCGCCGGCGAGGCCGGAATCGGGAAGTCCACGATCCTGGAGGTCGCGACCGCCGGAGCCGCCGCTCGTGGCGCGCGGGTGCTCGTCAGCCGCCCCGTCGAAGCCGAGCTTCGCCTCGGCTATGCCGCGCTCGGCGACCTGCTCGGCGAGGCGACCGAGCCGGTCCTCTCGACGCTCACGGATCCATTCCGGCAGGCACTCTCGGCGGCCCTCTCTCTCGGGACCGAGCCCGAGTCTGGCGAGCCGCTGCTCGTCGGCCGTGCGGCGCTCGCCGTGCTCGTGGAGCTGGCGGCAGCGAGTCCGGTCGTCATCGCGATCGACGATGCCCAGTGGCTCGACGCGGCCTCCGCACGAGCGCTCGCCTTCGCCGCCCGACGGCTCGGGACGCATCGGGTCGCGTTCGCCATGTCCATCCGCGACGGGCACGCCGAGCCGCTCGGGCTCGAGGACGCCCTCGGCGACCGCGCGGTGGTCCTCCACCTGGGCGGTCTCGGCGTCGAGGCGCTCGGCGCGATCCTTCGCTCGCGCGTGAAGCCAGAGCTACCCGGGCACCGCCTGCGCCGGATCCATGCGCGATCGGCCGGCAATCCGTTCTTCGCCGAGCAGCTCGCCGGCGCCCCCGAGGATCGCCTGCCGGCATCCCTGGACGAGCTCGTTCGGCAGCGGCTCGAAGCGGTCGATTCCCAGGCAGGTCGTGCGATCGAACGGGTCGCGGTGCTCGGTCCATCTCCTCTGTCCGCGTTCGAAGACGTGGCGGCGCTCGACCTCGCCGTCGAGGCGGGCGTCCTGATGGA
>DAINSJ010000117.1:0-5532 GCA_036741375.1 Candidatus Limnocylindrales bacterium | reverse complement strand
CGGTAGGCCACCGCGAACAGCGAATCGCTCACCTGATGCACCAGGCTCGCGAACGCGTCTCGGTCGCCCTTCCGGGCCTGTTCGACCAGGACTCGGTCCACGTGGACCTCCGGCTCACCGCACCTGGTTGGCGCGGTCAACCACTATGAGTCGGGCCCGGTGCTCAACGTTCAGAAATCGGTCAGCGGCTGCGGCCCCGCGCGTCGACGGGCCAGCGCCCGACGATCTCGCCGGCCCTTGTCGCGACGAACTCGTCGTGCAGGTCCACGACCACGCAGCAGTGGTTCGGGATCACCGTGACGACCTCGCCGAGCGCCGGCCGCCGGGACCCGTCTGTGGTCTTGACCACGGCGTGGTAGTCGAAGACCCGCTCGATGATCGCCTTGGGGTAGGCCGGCAATGACCCGAACCCGGTCAGGTAGCCGGGCACGTCCTTCGTCAGGGTCTTTGCGCCGGCGTCGATGACGACCTGGCCGTCCACGGCGGTGCTGACAACGGTCGTCGCGATCGCGATCGCGACGCCGTCGGGCGGGCTCGCGCCGAGGAAGACCTGGATCCGATCGCCGAGCAGATAGGTCCCCGCGCGAATCTCGTTCACCGGGCCGGCCGCGGCGCCGAGCGCGGTCGGAGTTGAGCCCGCGCTGATGACCTGGGGTTCAATGCCGGCGGCGCGCAAGAGGTCCACGGCCACGTTCAGGCTGCGCACCTCGTCGCCGGCGGCACCCCCAATGGCGTCTGGGCCGCGATAGGCGTGGCCACCGTGGGTGAAGACCCCGATGACCTCCAGGCCGAGGCCGCGCGCCGCGCCGGCGATCTGGCCGGCTCGGGCCGGTACGACGCCGGTCCGTCCGTTGCCGGGATCGATCTCGAGCACGACACGAAGGGGCCGCCCACTCGAGCCCACGGCCGCCGCGAGTCGCTCGGCGCCGGCGACGGAATCGAACCCAACAGACAGGGCGAGGTCCCTTCGAGCGTGCAGCGCGGCCAGTCGTGCCGCCTTCGGCCCGACGGCCCAGACCGGGTAGGCGATGAAGATGTCGTCGATGCCGCCGTCGGCCATGACCTCGGCTTCGCCAAGAGTCCCGGTCGTGATTCCGGAGGCGCCGGCTGCGAGCTGAATTCGGGCCAGCGCGACGCTCTTGTGGGTCTTCGTATGGGGCCTCAGCGCGACGCCGCGGGCGCGCAGCTGGTCGCCGAGCCAGCGAGCGTTCGCCTCGACGATCCCGATGTCGATGACGAGGGCGGGCGTATCGAGCCCCGCCGGGAGCACGGGCGGTGCGATGGCCGTTGCGCCGGGCGCCGGTGCACTGTGCGTTGTCACGAGACGAGCCTGGCAATGACGGGCGAGCGGAGCTCACCGAGCCGATCGATGCGCAAGGAGACCTCGTCGCCGGGCTCGAGCCATCGGCCGAGCGTGTCGTCCTTCACCTCGAGGAGGCAGCCGCTGCCGACCGTGCCGCTGCCGAGGATCTCGCCGGGGCGGACGTGCACGTCGGTTGAGGCTCGAGCGAGCATCTGCGCGAAGGAGAACTGGGCGCTCGCCCAGTTCCCCTCGGAGACCTTGACCTCCCGGCCATCCGCGGTCGCCACGCTTGCGGTCAGCTGGAGGTCCGGGCCTGTCGCCCCCGGCTGCCAGAGGTCCGCGAGCTCATCGGGCGTGACGATCCAGGGGCCGATCGAGGTTGCGAAGTCCTTGCCCTTCGCCGGCCCGAGCCGGACCGCCGTCTCGTCGCGCTGGAGATCCCTCGCCGACCAGTCGTTGAGGACGAAATAGCCACCGATGGCCTCAGCGGCACGCTCCTCGGAGAGGTTGTAGGCGGGGGTGTCGACGACGGCCCCGACCTCCAGCTCGAAGTCCAGCTCGACGGACCCGAGCGGCGCCCACACGGGATCGTTGGGCCCGCGGATCTCGGAGGTGTTCGAGAAGTAGAAGATCGGCAGCCGGTACCACGCCTCCGGAACCTCGCCGCCCCGGCGCTCCCACATCGTCTTCACGTGCCGCTCGAAGGCGTAGAAGTCGCGGAAGCCAGGCGGCCGAAGGATCGGCGGCCCGAAGGCGAGCTCCGATGGCTCGAGGATCGCTTCGTCATCCTCCTCGTCCGGGATGAACGGGCCACCGAAGCCCTCGATGAGCTCGCCAAGTGCCTCGATGCGGATCCCGCGGGAGAGGAGCTCATCGAGCGTCGTGATCGGCTGCCGGAACAGGATCGCGTTGTGGGCTCTGCCCGGATCATGGGCCACGAGCCGGCGGCGGACGAGCTCGAGGTCGACCCAGCGGTCGGGCACGGGCGCCGGGACTCCCTGCGGCCCGGCCGCCGGCGGCGCCGCCGCCAGGCGCCAGGGTGCGCCGACGGGACCGTGCAGCTCGCGGACGTGCGCGATTCGCATGCTCGGAGTCTATCGGCGGGCCGCGGCGTCGGGCATCATTGCGGGCACATGGCACGCGTGCAATCCAAATCGCTGGACGCCCCCGATGAGGTCCGCCGCGTTCCGAACGGGACGATCGAGATCTACACCCTCGACGACATCGTCATCGGACGGACGGTGTTCGAACCGGGCTGGCACTGGGCCGAGCACGTCAAGCCGATCGCCGGAACCGAGTTCTGCCAGTACCACCACGTCGGGGTTTGCATCAGTGGTCGCCTCGGAGTGCGCATGGAGGACGGGACGACAAGCGAGGTCGCGCCGGGAACCGTCTTCGATATCCCGCCCGGCCACGACGGCTGGGTCGTCGGCGACGAGCCCTGGGTCACCTACGACGTCGCCGGGATGCGTGCCTACGGCCGCGTCGAGGAAGGATCGCAGCGCGTCCTCGGTGCCGTCCTCTTCACCGACATCGTGGACTCGACCGCGACTGCGGAGCGACTCGGGGCGACCCGCTGGAAGGCACTCGTCGACTCCCACAATGAGCGATTCCAGTTCGAGCTCGATCGATTCCGAGGGCGACTGATCAAGACGACGGGCGATGGCCTGCTCGCGATCTTCGACGGGTCAGAGCGGGCGGTCCGGGCCGCCGCGGCGATGGCTCGAGTCGCCGGCGAGCTGGGCATTGCGATCCGGGCGGGAGTCCACACCGGTGAGGTTGAGCTCGCAGCCGGCGATATTCGGGGCGTCGCGGTCCACATGGCGGCGCGTGTGATGGCCGCCGCCGGAGCCGGCGAGGTGCTCGTTTCTGCGACGACGGCGGAGTTGCTCGCGGGCTCTGGACTCGAATTCCGCGATGTGGGCCTCCACGAGCTCAAAGGCATCACGGGCGCGCGCCAGTTGTTCGCCCTGGTCCCCGCTGCTTCCTAGGCGGTCAGGCGCCGGAACGCCCAGAGCGTCACTCCCTGGAGGACGAGGCCGAGGACGACGACCGCGACGATCGCACGCAGGAGGACGTCGGCTTCGAAGCCGACCGACATCAGCGAGCGCATCGCCTCGATGACGTAGCTGATCGGGTTCCACTGGTTCACGACCTTGAGCCAATCCGGCATCAGCTGCACCGGGACGAACGCGGTCGACATGAACGCGATCGGGAAGAACAGCAGCGCCAGGGTTCCGGTGGCCTGCTCGTTCTTGGTCAGCAGGGCGGGGACCATCGAGGTTCCGGCCCAGGCGACGCCAAATGCACCGCCGAGAAGCAGGATCGCGATGAAGCCGAGGACGCCGGTTGCAATGTGGGCGCCCAGGAGCAATGCGAGCACGAGGATGGAGGCCCCCATGAACGCAGACCCCACGAACACCGTGATCAGCTCGGCGGCGAGGATCGCGAACCGGTTGATCGGGCTGGCTCGGAGCTTGTCGAGATAGCCGTTCCGATAGTCGACGAGCAGGCTCGTGCCGGACCACGCGACGGCAAAGAACACAGTGAACGTGACCTGCCCGGGCGCGAGGTAATCGAGGTAGGTGACGTTCCCGTTCCCGCTCGAGGCGAATCCCGGCAGGGACACGATGTCCTTGAACAGCTGGCTGAAGACGAACAGCTGGATGAGCGGGAACACGATCGTCGAGATCAGGTTGGCGGGCACCCGGAACGAGCGGCGAAGCGAGCGCCCGCCAAGGAGCCAGGTCTCTCGGACGAAGGACGAGACCGCCGCCATCAGGACCACCACCCGAGATCGATCGGGCGGTCGGCCTCTTCGGCCCGGATGTGCCGCCCGCAATACCGGAGAAAGACGTCGTCGAGCGAGGGTTCCCGCATCGTCAGGCCGACGACGCGCAGCCCGTCGCTCTCGAGCCGTCGCAGAAGCACCGGGACCGCCGCCGGTGCGCTGGCGACCGCGACGGCAACCCCAGCCGCCGAGGTCGTGACGCCGAGCACGCCCGCAAGGCCTGTCAGGAGTGCCACCGCAGCGGCTTTCGCGCCGGCGAGACCCTCGGTACCGTCGTCGTGGCCCAGGGCGATCTCGATCGCATCGGCCCCGACGGACCGCTTGAGCTCGGCGGGCGTCCCGTCGACGACGATGCGTCCCTCATCGACGATGGCCAGCCGGTCACAGAGCCGATCGGCTTCCTCCATGTAGTGCGTCGTCAGGAACATCGTCGTCCCGGCTCGATTGATCCGGACGAGCTCGTCCCACAGCGCGGCCCGGCTCTGTGGGTCCAGGCCTTCGGTCGGCTCATCGAGGAACAGCACCTGGGGCCGATGGACGAGTGCCGTCGCAAGGTCGAGACGGCGGCGCATCCCGCCCGAATAGGTGCCCGCGGGCCGGCCGGCGGCCGCGGTCAGGTTCATCAGCTCGAGGAGCTCGTCGACGCGGGGGCGAAGGACCTCCTCCGGCACGCGATGGAGGCGGCCGATGAGCTCCAGGTTCTCGCGTCCGCTGAGCATGTTCTCGAGGGCCACGCTCTGCATCGCCAGGCCGATGCGACGCCGAACCGCGTCGGCCTGCTCGAGCACGTCGAGGCCCGCCACCACGGCCCGGCCTGACGTTGGGCGTGCCAGGGTCGCCAGGATCCGGATCGTCGTCGTCTTCCCCGCGCCGTTTGGTCCGAGGAAACCGAAGAACTCGCCTTGGTCGACCGTGAACGAGATCGAATCGATGGCCCGGACGGGCTCGGCCTTGCCCCTGCTCTTGTAGATCTTGACGAGGTCGGCGACCTCGATGACGGGCCGTGTGCCCGGCGCGGAGGCCGTCGCCTCGCTCAAAACGGCCTGAAGATCATCAGCCAGAGGATCACGAGGAAACCCCCGCCGCCGATGAGGAGCAGTGCCTCCGGCCGGCGTGATTCGAGGAGTCTCGCCAGCTCTTCGTCAGGCGCGGGGACGGGTTCGGGATCAGTGGGCTTTACGCCGCGGGTCCGCTGGCCGAGCGCCGCGCGGACTTGGCCGAGGTAGACCGTCCCGAACGGGTTCATGGCGCCGGCGATGACGACGAGCAGCACGATCGCGATCCAGATCCACGCCTGCCCGAACGAGCCGAGGACGATGCCCGAGACGATGCCGGAGACGAACAGGATCAGGAGGCCGATCCCGGCTGTCGTGAGCGATCGCGCGGACAGGTCGAGCAATGCGGCAAGGCGCGCACGATCTCGCTCCTGGCGCACCTG
>DAINSJ010000116.1:0-5559 GCA_036741375.1 Candidatus Limnocylindrales bacterium | reverse complement strand
CCGAGGTGCTTCGTCAGCCGTTCGAGCCGCTGCAGCGGCGACGGCCCAAACGTGAGCGGGTACCGGGCGTACGACTCGAGGGTCGGCATCGCCGCGAGGCTAGCAGGGCGCGATCCGGACGCGGCGAGGGTCGGCGCACGGCGAGGGTCGGCGCACGACGGCTGCGAACGCGTCGAATTGGCGCCTCGCGCCTCCGATTTCCGGCAAATTCCAAACACACGGGCGCAAGTCCCCAGATTTCTGACAGATGACCGCGACACGGGAATCTGTCACGTCGGCGCGTCTCCGCCACGCTCGCCGAAGCTTCGCGGGCCTCTCACTCGGTGACGAGCTCCCGGGTGAGTGCAATTTGCCGGAAATGCCGAAAAGAAGCGAGGGTAGCCTCGGGACAGCGCTGGGCGGCGCAGCGCGAGCCGCGTGC
Organism: Candidatus Limnocylindrales bacterium; assembly: GCA_036741375.1. Classification (GTDB taxonomy): domain Bacteria; phylum Chloroflexota; class Limnocylindria; order Limnocylindrales; family CSP1-4; genus UBA5189. The sequence goes on along the minus strand of DAINSJ010000116.1, from coordinate 5,138 downwards.
GAGATTGACACCCGTATTCGACACGTCATACTGGCGTCCATGGCGAGGCGGTCGAAGCGGACCTACAACCTGGCGGAAGCGACCGTGCGGCGGGTGCGCGAGCTGTCCGAGCAGTACGGCGCGGCACCGACCCAGGACGGCGTCGTCGATCTCGCGGTCGAGCGTCTCTATCTCGAGCTCCGTGAGCGAGCCGAGGGCGAGCAATGGGCCGCAGCCCGCGAGGATTCGGCGTTCCAAGCCGAGGTCCGCGAGATCGAGCGCGTGTTTCGGGACGCCGAGGCGTGGCCCGAATGACGGATCGGCTCCGCTGGGCCATCGTGATCGTCGATTTCGATCCAACGGTCGGCCACGAACAGGCGGGCCTTCGCCGAGCGCTCGTCGTGTCCCACGAGGCGTTTCACCGAAGCGGCCTCGCGACTGTGTGTCCAATTTCGGCGCGCGCGCCACGGTACCCCGCTGAGGTCTCCATTCCGGCCGGCGCCGCCGGACAGACCAAGGATGCGGTCGTGCTCTGTCACCAGCTTCGAACGATCGACCTTCGACGGGTGACGACCTTCGAGATCGGCGGCCAGCCGCAGGTCATCAGCGATCCGTCGGTCCGACGCGCGATCCGTTCCGCGCTCGCTCGTCACCTCGGTCTCGATCTGCCCATCGCCGTCGACGGTGCCGCCTGAAATTCTGGCGGGTCGCCACGCGCATCGCGCCGGGCGTCGAGGCGTCCCGGGGCGCCCGAACCTCTTAGGGCCAGACAGCGCCGATCACCAGCCACATGGCCCTATCGACGCGGCCGCCGCCCGCCCACGATTGCTCGGAAATGGCTGCCACAACCGCCTCAGTCCGGGAGCGCCCGGGTCCGATCCCTGAGTTGAGTCGCGCCCGACACGGCAATGCGCTTCGTGCGGGCGTGCTGGGCTCGACGGATGGCCTCGTCTCGAACCTGTGCCTGGTGATGGGCGTCGCGGGATCGGGCGCTCCGCACGAGGCGATCGTCGTGGCTGGTTTCGCGGGCCTCGTCGCCGGATCGCTATCGATGGCGCTCGGCGAATACCTCTCGGTCCAGAGCTCCCGCGAGCTCCTCGCCAACGAGCTCCGCATCGAGGCCGTCCAGCTGGCCGCATCGCCAGACGCCGAGGTCGCCGAGCTGCGAGGCATCTACGAGCGGAAGGGCGTGCCAGCGCGGATGGCAGCGGAGCTGGCGGAGCACATGGTCCTGTCCGATCCGGTCCTCGCGCTGGACACGATGGCGCGCGAAGAGCTGGGCTTCGACCCGCACGAGCTCGGCGGATCGGCATGGGTCGCAGGCGGCACGTCGCTGGTCCTCTTCGCGATCGGCGCCCTCGTCCCGCTTCTGCCGTTCCTCATGCTGAACGGCCAGGCCGCGCTCATCGCAGCCGCCGGCCTGAGCGCCATCGCCGTCTTCGGACTCGGCGCCGGAATCACTCGCCTGACCGGGATCCACCCGCTCCGCTCGGGGCTACGCCAGCTGGCCTTCGGAGCTTCCGCCGCAGTGGTGACCTACGGGATCGGCGTGCTGGTTGGGACCGCGATTCGCTAGCCGGCCCTCGACCGGCCCAGCTCTCGCCGCAGCCACAGGCCAAGCACGAGCGCCCCGGCCGCCGGAACGAATGACCAGGCCGCGAACATGAGCAGGGTGACGGCGACGACCTGCTGAACGTCCCCGATCGAGTCCGCGCCGTCGCTCGGGCCGAGGCGGGCGGCCAGCGCCGCGGTGCTCTTCGCGAGGTCGCTCAGCGCGACTGCGTTGCGGGCAAGTGCGTCCCGGTTGTTGCCGAGATCGGTGGCGATCAGCGGGAGCTGGGTGTCGAGGCCTTCCATGCTGGTGGCAATCCGCGCAACCGAATCCGCCGACGACGCCAGCGGACTCTGCCCAAGGAAGTTGACCGAGCGCAGCTGCGCCTCGAGGGCGGACAGCTCCGTTCCGACCTGGGTGACCGTGAGGGTGGCGGAAGAGACCGCCTGCGCCGACTGATCGACGGTCCCGCTGAACGACTGGGCGGTCGTTGCGGCGCCACGGAGCACGGTCGCGGCGAGCTCCGTCGTGCTCGCCAACTGGGTGAGCGTCGTCTCGGCTTCGCCGCGGAGCTGGCTGATCCGGCTGTTCACCCACACCATCGAGCCGAACCCGATCGCCGCCACCACCAGCCCGATGATTCCGAAGGCGATGAGCCCGCGACACAACCACCGCATGCCGTCGTGGCCGCCGAGGGGCCGAGCCTCATCCATCGTCAGAAGGTAGCGGTTCTTGCCACCGACGTTGCGGCCCGACGGCCCCACGATGCCCGCCCGGCACCGCCGTTTTTTCGCCGCAGCGCCTCAACGAGGTCGGACATGCCGGTGGCATTACTGACCGTCATGACGGACGCTCGACTCGGCCAGAAACTGGGTGGCTAGCCGAAGTGGCGGCTGCTGCCGAGGAGGATCGAGGATGAGCGACGAGAAGTCCCTGTACGAGAGGCTCGGTGGCGTTTTTGCGATCGCCGCGGTCATCGATCATTTCAGCGATGCGGTCGTGAAGAATCCGATCGTTGGCCAGGAGTCCAGGAACCCTGCACTCCGAGCTTGGCACACGAAGAATCTCGGCCGCCTGCCCGGTCTGAAGTTCATGCGAACGCTATGGGTCTGCGACATCTCCGGCGGGCCATTCAAGTTCAGCGCGACGAAACCGGGTGAAACGCTCGTCGGCCTGGAAGAGGCGCATCGCGACCTCCGGATCACGCCGGAGGAGTTCGACGAAGTCGCCGCCGAGCTCGGCCGGACCCTCGATTTCGTCCACGTTCCCGAGCTTGAAAAGGGCGAGGTCCTGGCTGCCTTCGCGGCTCACAAAGGCGAGGTGACCGAAGGATCCTCGGTGTCCGAACGACCATTGGTGCCCGTCGGCGGCTGAGAGCAACGCAACCGATCCCTACTGATTGCGGAAGGAGACCGATCATGTGCCTCACCTGTGGCTGCATGGACGCCCACAAGGACATGGGCGAGTCGAACATCAGGTACGAAGACGTGAAGCGAGCGGCCGACGAGAACGGACGCTCCGTCGCCGAGACGCTCGACATCATGGAGCGCACCAAGGCCAAGGACCGCGAGGATCACCCGCAGGAGTACGCCGGACCTGGCGACGCCCAGCCTTGATCGACCCGATGAGGTCCGCGCCAGTGGAAATCTGCTTGCGGCACGACTGAATCGTCCCCGTCGAACGGCGCACCCGGGTCACGATCCGGCCTGCGCTCGACCGTTCGCCTCTGTCCGGGACCGCACGTACGCGCCGCTCGCTCCCGGGATCGACTCCCTCGACCTGCTTCTCGAGGAACGAGCGGAGCGCGGCCTACCCCTCGACCCGCGTTGAACGTCTACATCGACTGATCGGTCGTCGTTCGGATCCTGTTCGGGGAACCAAACCCGCTCGCGATCTGGTCGCACATCGACGCGCCCGGTGTCGAGCGAGCTCCTCGGGGTCGAATGTCTGCGAACCCTCGATCGGGTGCGGCTTTGCGACCATCTTGATGGCCGCGCGTTCGGCGAGCGTCGGCGGGCGATGCTGGATGTGATCGCCGCGATCGAGATCGTCCCGCTCGTCGATTGGCTTCGACGTCCAGGGCGTCGACGTGGCCGGCTGAGCAGTCCGGCGGTTGACAAGCCCGCCGCGTAGGCTGACACCGTGCGCATCGTCTCGCTCCTCCCGTCCGCCACCGAGATCATCACCAGGCTCGGGCTCGGGGACGACCTCGTCGGCCGCTCGAAGGAGTGCACCTACCCGCCGGAGGTGCTCTCGCGGCCGGTCGTGACCGCGGCCCGAATCGACCCCACGGATCTCGAGAGCGTCGAGATCGACCGGCTCGTGCGCGCCTCGATCGCCGATGGGCGCTCGCTCTACGCGGTCGACGCCGCCCTCATCGACGAGCTCCGCCCCGACGTCATCGTCACCCAGGACCTCTGCGCGGTCTGCGCGGTCTCGAGTGGCGAGCTCGGGTCGGCGTGCCCGGTCGGCGCCGAGGTGATCTCGCTCGACCCGAGCACGCTCGAGGACGTCGCCCGCTCGATCGAGACCTTGGCGACACAGCTCGGCGTCCCGGAGCGCGGGATCGCGGTCGCCACCGAGATGCGCTCGACGATCCTGGGCATTCGGGGTTTGACGCGCGACCTGCCGCGGCCGCGGGTCTTCGTCGCCGAGTGGATCGACCCGCCGTTCGTTCCGGGGCACTGGCTCCCGGAGATGATCGAGGCCGCCGGCGGCGAGGCGATCCTCGGCGAGCCGGGCCGCCCGTCCCACCCAACGACCTGGGAGGCGGTGTCGGCCGCTGATCCCGAGATGGTCGTCATCGCGCCCTGCGGCTTCGATGCCGCGGAGGCGGCCAGACGGTCGACGGCCGTCGATCTCACGCGGTTCGCCCCCGACGCCCGACTGGTCGTCGTTGACGGCGACGGCTACTACTCCCGACCCGGTCCGCGCCTCGCCGACGGCGTCCGCCAGCTCGGACACCTGCTGCATCCCGACGTGGTGCCGGATCCGGGTTTGCCACTGATCGACCTCGCGCCAGGGCTCGTCCCCACCTTTGCGGAATAGCACCTAACGCCACGCGTGCGGCCGGGTGCGAGGCTGCCCGCGTGAAGACTTCCGAACGACGCTCACGCTGGCTGCCCCTCGTGGCGCTCGTGATGCTCGGCGGGTGTGCTCGACTCGCGGCGGCCCCGTCGGGCGCCGGTGGTGGTGCCGCGACGGACGCTGGGCTTGGCACGGCCGAGCCGTCGGTATTCAAGGACTACGCGGGCGGATCCCCGGCATACACGCCGATCGGCGAGCTCCCCGCGGGGGGTATGCCGTGCGCGAAGACCTTCTCCGCGGCACGATGCGATGCGCTGGAGATCGGCGCCTCCGAGTCGCTGGCCGTCGGGTTCGAGCAGGTGCGGTCGATCCAGGTCGTTCCCAATCCGAGCCCGGTGCAGATGGACTTCGCGCACCGAACCTTCCTCGCGGTCACGCTCGACGACGGGACGACGCATTCAGTCGTCATCAGCTGCCCAGGGATCTCCGGCGCCTCCGATCCGCCTTGCATGTGGGATCCGAAGATCCCGCTCGGCTGGCCCGGCGGCCTCGATCGGTGCTGCTACACGGACATCCCCGG
>DAINSJ010000115.1:0-5569 GCA_036741375.1 Candidatus Limnocylindrales bacterium | reverse complement strand
CGCGCCCCCGACGGACGCGCCCCCGACGGACGCGCCCCCGACGGCGGTTCCTCCATTGCCTGTCCCGGCGTCGACGGCCCTGCCCTCGCCCGCCGCGACATTCCCGCCCCTGGCCCAGGGTGTCGTGCCGATCCTCTACCTGCATCGGGTCGAGGCGCCGCCGCCGGGCTTCTCGCTCTGGCCGGCCGAGCGGCAACAGACCTTCCTGGCCTACGACGTGCTCCCGAGCGCGTTCGAGGCCCAGCTCGATTGGCTCACGACCCACGGGTACACGACGATCCTGCCTCGCGACCTGGCCAGGCATTGGGACGAGGGCACCCCACTTCCGGCGCGGCCCGTGATCATCAGCCTCGACGACGGGTTCCGATCCTGGAACCGAACCGTCCTTCCGATGCTCCAGGCGCATCACATGGTCGCGGAGTTCTACCTCACGATCGACGCGATCACCCTGGGCCGGATGACATGGGCCGACGTTCGCGCGCTCGCGCGGGCCGGCAACGGCATCGGCGCCCACGATGTCAACCACGTCCAGCTGACGGCCCTCGGTGCCGACCGGCCGCCCGCGGCGGTCGCCGAGATGTGGGAGGAGATCCACGAGGCCAGAGTCATCATCGGCCAGGAGATCGGCACGCCGCCCGATTCGATGGCCTACGTCGGCGGCGGCTTCGATCCCACGCTGGAATCGCTCGTCCGGCGGGCTGGCTACACGACGGCACGATCGATCCTGCGCGGCATCGACCAGACGCCGGGGCATCGGTTCACTCTCCGCGTCGTCCGTATCGGCTCGCGGGACGACGTCGTCGACGTCGTGACCGGCGAGCTCGTGCCGGGCCTGCCGCTCTTCACGGCAAAGATGGCGGGTGCCCCCAGCTGATCGCCCCGCGGCACTGACCGGGCCGGCGCCTGTCAGACTTCGCCGCCATGGTGGCGATCCTCGGCGGCCTCGGCGCCGCCCTTTCATGGGCGATCGCCACGGTCGTGTCGACCCGCTCGAGCCGGATGATCGGTGCGATCTCGGTCATCGCCTGGGTAATGACGGTCGGATTCGTCGTCGCGCTGTTCCCGGCGCTCCTCACGACCCCGACCAGCATCGAGCCGATCCAGATCCTCGGCCTCATCGTCGTCGGGATCGCAAACAACGTGGGCCTTCTCCTGACCTATGCGGCGCTCACGATCGGCCGGATCTCGATCGTCACGCCCATCGTCGCGACCGAGGGCGCTGCCTCGGCGGTGATCTCGGTGCTCCTCGGGGAGTCGCTCAACCTCCCGACCGCGATCGTGCTCGCGGCGATCGCCGTGGGCGTGATCCTGGCCGCCATCGAGCGCTCGGCCGACGCCGAGCAGCGGACCGATGCGCGCCACGCGCGTCGTGCCGTGGTCCTGGCCATCTCGGCGGCGGCCTGCTTCTCGGTCGGGCTCGTCGTCGCCGGCCGACTCGGGACGAGCCTCCCAATCGCCTGGATCGTCATGGCGCCACGCCTCGTCGGCATGGTCGGCGTGGCCATCCCGCTCGCGCTCGTCGGTCGCCTGCGGCTCGTCCGCGCCGCCGTCCCGCTCGTCGTCGTATCGGGCGCCCTGGAGGCGTTCGGCGCGGGCCTCTACATCCTCGCCGCAAAGGACGGCGTGGCCACCGCCGCCGTGCTCGGGTCGCAGTTCGCGGCCTTCTCGGCGGTCGCCGCGTTCCTGTTCTTCGGGGAGCGGCTCGCCCGAATCCAGCTGGTGGGCGTCGGCCTGATCTTCGTCGGTGTCAGCGCACTCGCCGCGGTCCGGGCCTGACCGGCGCCTCGTATCATCCGGCGGACTTGACGAACACCATCCCCCAGGACCGGCTCCGGAACTTCTCGATCATCGCCCACATCGATCACGGCAAGTCCACCCTCGCGGATCGCCTCCTCGAGACGACCCACACGATCGATCCGAGGCAGATGACGAGCCAGGTCCTTGACTCGATGGACCTCGAGCGCGAGAAGGGGATCACGATCAAGGCCCGCGCGGTGCGCCTCGAGTACACGGCCATGGACGGCCTGCGTTACGGCCTGAACCTCATCGATACCCCCGGCCACGTCGACTTCGCGTACGAGGTCAGCCACAGCCTCCAGGCTTGCGAGGGCGCGATCCTCGTCGTCGATGCGGCCCAGGGCATCGAGGCCCAGACGCTCGCGAACGTCCACCTCGCCCTCAAGGAAGGGCTGACGATCATCCCGGTGCTCAACAAGATCGACCTGCCCTCGGCCCAGCCCGACGTCGTCATGGAGGAGCTTGAGACGGTCCTCGCGATCCCCCGCGAAGAGGTGATCCTCGCCTCGGCGAAGGAGGGCATCGGGATCACGGAGATCCTGGAGGCGATCGTCGAGCGAGTGCCGCCGCCCAAAGGCGATCCGAAGGCGCCGCTGCGGGCCCTGGTCTTCGACTCGCACTACGACCCCTACAAGGGCGTCATCGTGTACATCCGGCTCGCCCAGGGCACGCTGCACGAGCACGATCGGGTCCGGCTCATGGCGTCCGGCGCCGAGGCCGACCTCCTGGAGCTCGGCTTCTTCCGGCCGCAGCTCGTGCCGATCGGGGTCCTGCGAGCGGGCGACGTCGGCTACGCGGCGACGGGCCTGAAGAACGTCCGCGAGGCCCAGGTTGGCGACACGCTCACGCTCGCGGCGGCGCCCGCGACCGAGCCGCTGCCCGGCTACCAGGAGGCGAAGAGCCTCGTTTTCGCGGGCCTCTACCCCGTGACCGGCGAGGACTACCCGCTCCTGCGCGACGCGATCGACAAGCTCCACCTCAACGACGCGTCCTTCACGTTCGAGCCGGAGAGCTCGGTCGCGCTCGGGTTCGGCTTCCGCTGCGGGTTTCTCGGCCTGCTCCACATGGAGATCGTCCAGGAGCGCCTCGAGCGCGAGTTCGGCCTGGATCTCATCGCCTCGGCGCCATCGGTCGAGTACGAGGTGGTCCGGACGAATGGCCGCGGCACGGTCCGCGTCGACAACCCGTCGAAGCTGCCGCCCGTCGCCGACATCGAGGAGATCCGGGAGCCGTGGGTCAAGCTCTCGGTCGTGACGCCGGCGTCGTACATCGGCCCGTTGATGGAGCTCTCGACGAACCGGCGCGGCTCCTTCATCGATCTCGAGTACATCGATCCGGTCCGAGTCCTGATGCGCTTCGAGCTGCCCCTGGCGGAGCTCATCGTCGACTACTTCGACCAGCTCAAGACCCGAACCGCGGGCTACGCCTCGATGGACTACGAGGAGATCGGCTATCGCGCCGCGGATCTCGTGCGGCTCGACGTCCTCGTCGCGGGCGAGCCGGTCGATGCGCTGTCGATGATCGTCCACCGCGAGAAGTCGGTCTCGATCGGGCGAACGCTCGCCGGCAGGCTGAAGGAGCTGATCCCGCGCCAGATGTTCGAGGTGCCGATCCAGGCCGCCGTCGGCGCGAACGTGATCTCTCGCGAGACTGTCCGGGCCCTCCGCAAGAACGTCCTGGCCAAGTGCTACGGTGGCGACATCACCCGGAAGCGGAAGCTCCTCGAGAAGCAGAAAGAGGGCAAACGGCGGATGAAGCGCGTCGGCTCCGTCGAGATTCCGCAGGAGGCTTTCCTCGCGATGCTGCGTACGGACGAGGCCTGAGGGGTGGAGACGGAGCTCCGGATCCTCGTGGGGCTCGGGATCACGCTGTTGCTCGTGATGCTCCGCGTCGAGGCCCAGTCCTTCGGCGCGGCGGAGTACGACGAGCAGGTCGGTGGACGGCGGGGCTCGCTCCTGCGAAGGATCGCGTGGTACGCGCTCGGCATCGGGGGAATCGTCGCCCTGCTGTTCGTGCATCCGAACGCGGGCTTCGACCTTCGGCTGACCGTCGGCGACCGGATCGGAATCCTGCTCGGGCTGGCGCTCGGCGGCCTCGGCGTGGCCCAGGCGATCGGCTTCGCGCTCTACCACTACCACCGGATTCGATTGCCCGATGTCGGCTCGTACCCGGCGGCGCTGGCGAACCAGATTCTCACGGCGTTCATCGACGAGGCGACGTTCCGGGGCGCCCTGTTCGGCTATCTCCTCTGGCTCGGTGCCCCGGTCGATCTGGCGATCGTCGGCCAGGCCGTCGCGTACACGCTCGCGACACGCACCGGCGCGCCCGGTCGCGACCGCTACCGGTTCCTGCTGACGCTCGTGATCGGCCTGCTCGGCGGCTATGTGACGTGGATCACGAGCGGCATCGGGGCGGCGTTCCTGGGCCACGCGATCACCCGGGTCGCGGTCTTCCTCGCGACCGGCCACGAGGGCCAGCTCGCGCCGCGAGGCAAGGAGCCCGAAGAGATCGAACGACGATCCAGGGCCCCCGAAGGCTGGCGGGCGGTTGATCGCTCCTCGAGGGATGCCTTGCGCAAGCCGTCCGCGCGGGAGTCCGGCCGGGATCGATGACCGCCCGGGTGGCCGGTGGCGGGCGCGCGCCTGGGGCATCGCCGCCGCTCGGCCCCATCGCCGAGCCACCCACCTCGCTCTACGTCCACGTTCCGTTCTGCGTGTCGCTCTGTCCATACTGCGACTTCGTCGTGGTCGCCGGCGCGGCGGCGCGCGGGCCTCGGAACCGGATCGAGGCGTTCGTCGAGGCCCTCGATCGCGAGCTCCGGCTCCGTGCCGACGCCCTCAACGACCGCTGGGGCGCTGCCCGGCCGCCGCTGGAGACGCTCTACCTCGGTGGCGGGACGCCGACGCTCCTGCCGCCTGCGGCAATCGACCGCCTTCTCGCGACCATCCGCGAGCGGTACGGGCTGGCCGCGGACGCCGAGATCACGGTCGAGGCGAACCCCGGCCCGGCCGAGCGCGGCGATTCGGCCCACCTCGCTACCGCGGGCGTAACCCGGTTGTCGATCGGGGCGCAGTCGTTCGATCCAGCGGAGCTGCGCGCGATCGGCCGCCGGCATCGCCCCGAGGACGTCGCCGCAACCGTGACCGCGGCCCGCGACGCGGGAATCGGCTCGATCAGCCTTGACCTGCTCTACGACATCCCCGGCGGCACGCTCGCGACGTGGGCGTCCACGCTGGACGCGGCGCTGGCGCTCGAGCCGGACCACCTGTCCCTGTATGCGCTGACGCTCGACGATCCAGAGGCCGAAGGGTTGACCGGCCCGGGGGGCGACCACCTGCCGACAACGCTTGGCGCTCGCCGCTGGCGCGATCGAGCGCGCCGATCGCAGGACGACGATCGCGCCGCCGCGATGTACGAGCTCGCCGATCGTCGCCTCGCCGCAGCCGGCTATGCCTGGTACGAGATCAGCAATTGGGCGCGACCGGGCCACGAGAGCCGGCACAACCAGGTCTACTGGCGACGGGCGCCGTACGAGGCCGCCGGGCCGGGCGCCCACGCCTTCGACGGCGAGACGCGCCGCTGGAACGCGGCCCGCCTGGACGCGTACCTGGCGGCGCTCGTCCCGGAGTTCGGCCACCGGGCCGCGCTGCCACCCGGTGGGAGCGAGCGCATCGCGCCCGCCGCCGCGGGCGCGGAGCGGGCGATCCTCGGCCTTCGCACCGCGACCGGGATCGCCGGGAACGAGGCTGCGGCACCATGGTTGGCCGGCCAC
>DAINSJ010000114.1:0-5653 GCA_036741375.1 Candidatus Limnocylindrales bacterium | reverse complement strand
CGCAGCCGATCGATCTCGTCGTTGCGCGACGAGTCCTTCTCGATGTACGTGTCCGACCGCGGGAGGTATGCCTCGGGCTGGTAGTAGTCGAAATAGCTGACGAAGTACTCGACCGCGTTATCCGGGAAGAAGTCCCGGAACTCGGCGTACAACTGCGCGGCGAGCGTCTTGTTGTGGGCGAGGACAAGGGTCGGCCGATTTACCTTCTCGATCACCTTCGCGAGGGTGAAGGTGTTGTGAACGACAAGGCCACCGAATCCGGCGAGGAAGGTCTCGGCGCCTTCGACGGTGAAGTCGTAGACCTGCGACCCAACGCGCGGGATCGGCTCGACGGACGCGACGGTCGACCACCTGCAGGCGACAAGCCGATCGAGCGCAGCCAGTGGCTCGGCGATCTGGGGCCTTCGATGGGCTCGACCGTATGACCGGCGCCGGAGGGCATCGATGAGCTTCCTGGCGGTCGACCGTCGAACCCGGCGCCGGCCGGCCTCGATCAAGCCAACTGCACTGCGCGACAGTCCAGCCATTTGCGCCAGCTCGCGCTGTTTCAGGTCAAGAGCATGCCGTGCGTTCCGGATATGCAGCCCCGCCTGGTCCGGGAGGCAATCGCTGTTGCCACCTTCGACCTTGAGCAGCACAGCGCGGAGGCGTCGGCGCTTCGCTTCCCCCGCGAATCCGATCTGCTTGGCGAAGGACTCGAGATCTTCGCGACCCCGGATCGAGACCTGCCAATACAGATCGCCGGCGTGGCTGGTGCCGACCGCCCGCTTCATTCCTTGGTGGAGCCGGGCGACGATCCCAAACCGGAGCAGCGCGTAGGCCAGCTCGTTCGCCAACCGCGTGCTCTTTGTCGTCGCGCAGACTGCTGCTCCCCGACCTTCGACCCAGCCGTCGCCCTCGAAGTAAGCACCGAGAAGCAGTCCGAGAGCGCGTTGGCTGAGGTCAGGCCAGAAGTCGGGGAGATGTTTCTCCCCGGCGCGGCTCCCGCAAGATTGGCGGAGGAATTCCGCGACCACACGAGAGCCAATCCCGAGCTCGTCGCGGCCACGCTCGAAGAAGGTGATGCCAACATCCGACAGGAGATCGCGCGCGAAGTTGGTCGATCCGGGGCCGGGCGTGATCGTTGCGTACTCATCAGCTACATGGCCCTCGGCGATGAACAAGCCGAGGAGGCGCAGCCATGCGTCGGAGAGTTGGAGGCTCGCGGGAAGTGACGTCCGTCCCCGTGTGCTCCGAACCCGGGCGTCACCGAAGCGCTCCATGATCGCGGCGCCGTGTGCGCCGATCTCGTCGAGTGGGGCACGCGAGCCGGTCTGAATCGCCCATCTGGCTATCGTGGGGACCTCGCGGTCGAGGACGGCGATGCCCGTCGCGTACATCCCCTTGCCGATGAGGGCCTGAGCGACCTCCATTCGCGTCACGGGCTCCGTGGGGGACGGCGTGGCCCCGGGCAGCGGGAGCATGTCCCCGGGCCGGAGTCTCGCGGTCTCGACGGTTTCGAGCCGGGCGTCGGGTCCAATTCGAACGAAGCTGTGATCGCCCGTGGCGATGACTTCGCGACCATCAGTGGTCCGAACACGCCACATCGTGTTCGGGGCGGAGTGGCGCGAGACGCCGGTAACGACCGCCGTCAGCGGCTGGTGCGTCGTCGAGTCGACCGTCGAGACGAGGAAACCTCGACCCTCTCGCCGAGGAAACGCGACCTCTGTCGCGTGGTCATCGGTGAAGACCCGGGACGTCCGCATCTGCTCATCGATGAACGGCCCGATGGGTTCGAGTCGCCACGCGACCTTTCCGTACTCGTCCTCGCGACCAATCAGGACAGGCGTATCGCCAACGACGCTCTTTCCAGTTCCGGTCGCCCCGAGGAGGACCTGGTGGCGCATGCCGCGCTCGAGGCCGTCTACCAGGCGGTCGATCGCGGTCGGTTGGTCGCCCGTCGGCTCGAAGGGCGCAACGAGTCGGAAATCGGGCACATTCCGAGTTTACCATCCGGTCCCCCATACCGAACGGACGTTCGCACCGGACCTGTGGCGGTGCATTTTGGTACCACCCGCCCATATCTGGTGGAAGCGAGCGTACGGAGACTGACCCAGCCCACATCTCAGTGGCTGTAAGCGCACATGACCCCCCGGAGGCACCGTCTAACTCGATGGAGATGGAGTACAAGGACAACAGTCGTCGGGGACGAGTCATCATCATCCTCGGTGTCCTGCTGGCACTCATCGCAGGCGGCACCTCGTTCTTCCTGATCAACCAGGCGCAGCAATCGGCGGGCCAGGGTTCCCTGCAGAAGGTCTCGATCGTCGTGGCGGCACGAGATATCGCCCCTCGGACCCAGATCACCGCGACCGACGTCGTGCTCCGCGAGGTCCCACTCGACGCCATCAACGCGAGCGGCGTGGTCACGAAGCCGGCCGACCTCATCGGTGCCGTGCTCGCGATCCCAGTCTCGATCGGCCAGCCCATCTACGTGAACATGATCGCGTCCGCCGCAGGTGGGTCCGGGTTCTCGATCCTGGGCCCGAACGAGACGATCGGGCCCGACTCCGAGAACTGGCGCGCTGTCTCGATCACGATCCCGGACGATCGCGCCGTGGCAGGCACGCTCCAGGCCGGCCAGACGATCGACATCTTCATGACGGCCGCGCTCGGCGCACCTGCCGCGCCGTCCGGGGCCCCGTCTCTCTACTACGCCGAACAGGCGACCAAGGTCACCTACCAGAACGTCGTCATCCTCGCCCGGACCGCGACCTTCTACATCATCCGTTGCTCCCTGACGGTCGCCGAGGAGATCGAGCACATGCTCGCCACGGGCACGGTCAGCTTCAGCGCCGCCCTTCGGCCCGACCAGGACATCCGCTACGTCGACGTGACGAAGCTCGGGGCGACGACGAACCGCATCCTGCAGAAGTACGGCCTGCCCTTCCCGGTGATCTACCCGGCGCCCGGCGCGACCGTCCCGCCGCAGCCGCCGCTCCAAACGCCGACCCCGCCGCCAAGCCTGCCGCCGGTCGAGGCCAGCCCAGCCCCGACTCCCTAGCTCGAGCCCTCAGGAGCGTCCAACCGACTGCCGAGCGCGGCGGCCCAGGCTTCGAGGACGCGCGTCCGTGCCGCGCCGATGGGTCCGCTCGTGTCGACGACGCGAGTTGCCGCTGGGGTGAGCCGCGACAGCAGATCTGCCTGTGCCGCGATTCGCTGCTCGGCCTGATCGGGGGCCATCCCCCGACCCGAGAGGCGTGAACGCTGCTCGGCGCCATCGCAGGCGACGAGCCAGACCTCGTCGCAGAGGGCCGCGAGACCGCCCTCGACCAGCTTGATCGCTTCGACGACGACCGCCGGCACCCCGGCTGTGTCCGCCTCTACCATTGCCTCGAGGATGCGCGGCCGCACGGCGGGATGAACGATCGCCTCGAGTCGGGCCAGGGCGTCCGGGTCGGCGAAGACCAGCCGCCCGAGCCGAGGTCGATCGAGATCGCCGCTCGGCAGGAGCATCTCCCGGCCGAATTCGCGTACGACTGCGTCGAGCTCCGGCGTTCCTCGCGCGACCACATCGCGGGCCACGTCGTCGGCGTCGATCACGACGGCGCCGAGCTCGCCGAGCCAGGTCGCGACCGTCGATTTGCCGCAGCCGATCGGGCCCGTGATGCCGATCCGAACGGTCCTCCGGGCACTCCCCGCGTGGCGATTCACGGCGCCCGTTCCTCGAGCGACAGCCAGGCGTCCTCCGCCGCCGCGAGAGCGACTTCGACATCGGCGAGCTCGCTGGTGACCCGCCGAAGCTCGATGAAGTTGGACTGCACGGCCGGGTCGCCCATCGCCAGCTCGAGATGGTTCTTCCGCAGGCCGAGGCGGGTCAGCTCGCCGTCGACAGATTCGCGCTGGCGGCGGTAGGCATCCTTCGAGAGCTTCGGCCCCCGGACCGCGGGTCGGCGGGGCGGTGCTGCGGTCGCGACTCCCGTTGCCGCGAGGGCGGCCGAAGAAGCGGCGGCGGCGACCCGCTCCCGCAGTCGAAGGGACCCGGAGTCGGCAGGTGCCGACCGGCCGGCGCCCCGCCGAGAATCACCGCTCGGCCGAAGCCGCCTGGCGTCCTGCTCGATCGCGCCTGCGACCGTCCAGCCGCCCGAGACCGCATCGCGCCAGGCCCGATAGCTGCCGTCGAACGGCGCGACGAGCCCGCCGTCGACGACCCACAGTCGCTCGCAGATCGTCTCGAGGAAGCGCCGGTCGTGCGACACGACGAGCATCGTGGCCGGGCTCTCGATCAGGAACGCCTCGATCGCCTCGCGCGCAAGGACGTCGAGATGGTTGGTCGGCTCGTCGAGCAGGTACAGGTTCGACGCCATGACGCCGAGGAGCGCGAGCTCCAGACGCGAACGCTCGCCGCCCGACAGGAGGCGGACCTCCTTGAGGACGTCGTCGCCACGGAAGAGGAATCGAGCGAGGTAGCCGCGGCCCTCTCCGGGCGTGACGCGAAAGGCGCCGAGGAGGGCATCGAGGACGGTCGCGCCCGGGATCCCCGCGGCTCGGAGCTGGGCGAGGTATCCGAGCTGGACGCCGGCCCCGAACACGACGCTCCCGTCCAGCGCCGGGAGCTCGCCGGCAATCGTCCGCAGGAGCGTCGTCTTGCCCGCGCCGTTCGGACCCACGATGCCGATGCGGTCGCCGCGGGTGACGGCGAGAAATGGGGCGCGAGCGACGGTGACCGGCTCTGACGCTCCCTCGCCATCGGCCCGGAGGGCGCCGCGTCCTGGCAGGTAGCCGACCTCGAGGTCGTCGATCCGGACGACGATCTCGCCCGATCGGACGGGGCCGCCGCCCACGAGGCCCTGACCGGGGAGCCGCAAGCGGCGCCCGCTCTTCGGGGCCTCGACGCGCGCCTCCTGGAGTCGCTCGAGGCGGGCCTCGTGCTCGTGCATCTTCGAGTACTTACGGTGGCTCCGGTAGCGCTGGACGAGCTCCTGCTCCCGCGCGATCGAGGCGGCATGGTTCTCGGCGTCCTTGCCCGCTCGGGCGTCGCGCTCCTCGCGCTGGCGGTGGTAGGCGCTGTAGTCGCCGCGGAAGACGGTGATCCGCCGATCCCGGAGCTCCCAGACTCGGGTGACGGTCGCGTCGAGGAAGGCCCGGTCGTGCGACGCGACGACCAGCGAGCCGGCGCGGCGTCGGAGGTGGTCCTCGAGCCACTCAAGAGCACCGAGGTCCAGGTGGTTCGTTGGCTCATCGAGGAGAAGCAGCTCCGGTGCCGCGATGACGAGCCTCGCCAGCGCGGCGCGCGTCTGCTCGCCACCCGAGAGCGAGGACGGCGGCCGCTCCACCTCCTGGCTCGTGAACCCGAGCCCGGACAGCGCCTCGTCGACGCGCTGGTCGAGGGTGTATCCGCCGAGCGTCTCGTAGCGATGCTGGAGCGTTTCGTACTCGGGCTCCGCGACGTGCCCGCCGCGCTCCATGGCCTCGAGGTCGACCGCCATCCGCTCGAGGTTCGCGGCGCCGTGCCGAACGGCGGTCCGAACATCCGGCGCCGCCATGAACGCCTCGTCGAGGTGCGCCTCCTGGGAAAGCATCCCGAGTGTCATCCCGCGCTTGCGCGTCACCTTGCCACGATCGGGCTCGTCGACCCCGGCGGCGATCCGGAGCAGCGTGGTCTTGCCGGCGC
>DAINSJ010000113.1:0-5712 GCA_036741375.1 Candidatus Limnocylindrales bacterium | reverse complement strand
CGCCAGTCGAGGATCTCCTCGATGACGGCGTCCTTGCCGTGCATGCAGTGGTTGGCCGAGCCGACCCCGCGACGGCCTCCGGTAGCGCCCTCGATCGTGACCTCCGTCACCCAGGGCTGCCACGTCATCCGCTGCCCGGGCTTCGTGAGGAACTCCCATGCCACCTGCGGCGGCGCCTTCGTCGGCACTGCCAGGTCGAGGATGGCTTCTTCCGGAGTGACGAAGACACGCCCGCGAGCCTCTTCCTCCTGCCAGCGGCGCTCGAGGTCGTGCACCCAGCCCCTGACGTCGCCGATCCGGTCGTAGGTCTCGACGTGCTCGACCATGCCGAGGGCGGCGGGGTCGATGTCCGAGGCATCGATGGTCCTCTGGCTGATGAGGGCGTACGCGTTCGTGCCCTGCTTCTCGACCACGTCATTCTTGAGCAGCCGGTGCACGACGATCACGTCGGACCCGAGGAGCTCCTGCCGGCCGGCGACCTTCTGGAAGATGGCTTCGCCGTGGTGGACGACGAACTTCAGGTCGAGGTCGGGGATCCGGACGCAGGCGGTGCACTCGCAGGCGGTCGCCTGGCGAACGTCACGGCGGCGCCGGCGAAACCCGAAGTAGCAGCGCTCGATCGTGTCGAGCAGCATCGACCCGTCGATCTTCTCGCCCGACATGAACGTGAACGCGGCATCGCCTTCGAGCTTGGCCAGTCGGAAGTTCGGCCGGAGCGCCGTGACGACGGCGCCGATGAGATCCGCGAGGATATCCTGGGCATGATCCAGCTCCACGTCGGCGAGGTAGCCCGTGTACCCGGAGATATCGGCGATCAGGAAGCAGGTGGGCTGGGCGGCCGCGAGCATCGTCATCGAGCTCGGAGTCTAGACCTGGGTCGGCTCGTCGCCCGAGCGCCAGCTAGGGTCGCTTTTCGTCCGCGACCCCGATCAGGAATCGCCAGGCGCCGGCGATCGCCCAGACGAGGCCGCCGATCGTCTCGAGCCCGATCCAATACACACCCCCGCCGTCGCCACCCCGAGCGATGATCGAGACTGCCCCGATCAGGCCACACGCGGCGATGGCATAGCCAATCCCCATTCGTCGCCACGCGGCGCCTGGAAGCCGCCACGCGACCAGCCTCAGGGCCTTCGTGTTGTTGTAGGTGTTGATCGAGGCGAAGCCCAGGGTGATCAAGCCGAATTCCCACCCGGCCCACTCGGACGGCTGTGGGACCAGCGCTACCAGGCCAATGACCATCGTGGCCGTCAGCACGATCAGGGTTGCTCTCGCATGCGAGCGATGGGTGAGGCTGCCGGCGATGAAGTCGGCGTGGATCGACAATCCGACGACGATCAGGCCGATGAGGGCCGCGCTGGCCGCCGCGACCGTGAAGAAGAACTCCGTCCATGAGGTCGGGGCGAGCGGCTCGAACATTCGAGAGACCTGGCGGCAGGCCCGGGCCGTTAGCCGCGGGTCCTCTGCGGCGCGGCGATGTCGCGGTTCGGGACGAGCTGCGCCTCGATCCCCTTCCCCGCAGCGGCGGCGTCGAGGAGATCCAGGTACGGCCGCGCCTGGACGCGCTCGAAGATCGCTCGTGCCTCGGCGGCGGCTTCCCGCCCGGCGGGATGGCTCCCACCAACGAAGTGGACCAGATCGAGGCCAGCCCGAGCGCGGGCAAAATCCGAGCCGGCTGAGGCGTGCATGGCCATCGCCTCGCGGTACCCGGCAACCGCGTCGTCAATGCGACCCTCCAGCGCTGCGACGCCCGCTCCCACGGCAAGCCGATCCGCCGCGACCACGGTCCCAGTCGACAGGTCGGCAACGAGCCGCTCTTGAGCCTCCCGAGCGCGGGCAAGATCGCCGTTCCAGATCGCGGCCCGTCCCGCCGAGGGCAGGAAGATGGAACCCCAGGAAAGGGCGGCCGCGGCGGCGAAGCCTTCGTCCGAGGCAGCGGTGAAGTCGCCCGCGAGCACCGCCCGTTCGCCCCGCAGCGTATGGAGCGCCATCTCGCTGAACGGATCGGATACCTGCCCCGAGAGGGCCTCGATGCGTGCCGCGGCCGCGTCTACGGATTCGCCGCGAGCGAGCCGCATGACGCTTGCCGCGAAGAGCCTCCGGACCTCGTCGAGGGGGCTTTCGCTCTGGAGGGTCTCCTCGGACGCCGCGATGACCGCCTCCCAGTCGCGGGCGAGAAAATAGTCGTAGATGTGCCCGGTCTCACGGGCCCAGCTCGCCATGCTCCGGTTACCGACGCGGTTCGCCAGCTCCTCGGCCGCCGCGTACGCCGGGCGGCTGTCTCGGAAATCGTCGAGACCGTTCGCGAAGTTGTTCAGGGCTCGGAGCTCTGCGGCCACGAAGCCACCCGCGTGCGCCAGCTCAACCGCGGCCCCGAGAAGCGCCGCCGCTTCCCGGCGTCGGCCGAGATAGCCAAGCGCCGAACCCTTGTTGTTGAGGGCTTCGGAGACGAGGCGCTCGAGCCCGAGCCGCTCGGCGATCTCCAGCGCCTGGTCGGCTGCCTCGACCGCTCGCACCTGGTGATCGGTGCGCATGAGCGCGCGAGAGAGGTTCGTCAGGATCGCGGCGCGGACCTCGCCCTGGACCGAGGCCGGAAACGCCGCGAGGGCGGCCTCGAGGACGGTCGCGGCTTCGGACGGTTGGCCGGCGTCGATGAAGATCTCTCCCAGGAGTGCCTCGCCCGTCCCGGCGCCCAGTGCGTCGCCCGTCGTCCGCGCCAGGTCGATCCCCGCCCGCACGAGCGCCTCGGCATCGGCGTGCCTCGCGTCGGCGTTGGCCGACCGTGCAGCCCGGAAGTGCAGGTCGGCACGTTCCTTCGGGTCCGCCGTGATCGCGATGGCCTGGCGCAGGTAGGACACGGCCTGCTCGTGAGCGCCGAGCGTCGCGGCCCGATCCGCGGCCCCCGCGAGGGCGAGCCGGGCCTGGATGGCGACGGCGTCCGCTTCAGGCCCCTCGGCCGAGGCATCACCGGCCGCGACGTAGTGCGACGCCAGCAGGCCTGCGAGCTCGTCGTCGCCAAGCGCCTCGAAGAAGCGAGCCGCGGCGAGATGGCGGGTCCGACGCTCCCGCTTGGCAAGCGTCCCGTAGGCGACCTCGCGGATCAGCGACTGGACGAAGCGGTACTGACCTCGCTCCGGGCTACGCGGATCGACCTCGACGTCGAACAGCTCTCGCCGGACGAGCAGCTTCAGCCTCGCCTCGAGGGCCTCCGGAGCGTGGCCGCTCACCGCGGAGAGTCCGGCGACCGTGAAGGACTGCCCGAGGACGGCGGCGTCGGCAACGAGACTGTGGTCGGCCGGTTCGAGCGCGTCCAGGCGGCTCGCGATCAGCGATCGAAGCGTGTCCGGGACGGCCAGCTCACCCAAGTCCCCCACGGGCCGATAGGCATCGCCGTCGCGCTCGAGGCGGCCATCGGCGACGAGCGACCGAACGGTCTCGACCGCGTAGAGCGGCATCCCGTCGGCGCGGGCAAGAATCGCGCTGACCGCCTCGGGCGGGAGTCCGGGCACGAAGCCATCGATGAGCTCGCGCATCGCGGCGTCCGTCAGCGGCTCGAGGGCGAGGCGGGTCAGGTTCCGGGTCCCGGCCCCCCAGTCGGGGCGCCGATCGAAGAGCTCGGGTCGGGCGAGGGTGACGACGATGAGCGGCACGTTCTTCGACCACTCGAGCAGCTGCTCGACGAAATCGAGGAGGCCGGAGTCCGCCCACTGCAGGTCCTCGAAGAGCAGCACGGTGGTGGCCTTCTCCGCGATTCGTTCGAAGAAGATCCGCCAGGCGGCGAACAGGACGTCGCGGCCGCCAGCGGGAGCCGGCTCGAGCCCCAGCAAGGTCAGCAACGCGGGCTCGACCCAGCGCCGGTCGTCATCGGCCGGCACGAACTCGGCAACCACGCCCGCGATTCGCTCGCGGGTCGTGGCCTCGTCGTCGGTCTCGGCCAGGCCGGCTCGGCGGCGGACCATCTCGCCGAGGGCCCAGAACGTGATCCCCTCGCCGTAGGCCGGCGAGCGGCCGCGGTGCCAGTAGATGGTCTCGCTGATCCCGTCGATGTATTTCTCGAGCTCCCACGCGAGCCGGCTCTTGCCGATCCCGCCGGGTCCCGTGATCGAGACGAGCCGGGTCCTTCGATCCCGACCCGTCGCGGCGATCAGATCCTTGAGGATTCGCAGCTCCTCGTCGCGTCCGACGAACGGCGGTTCCGGCAGGTCCGAGCGTCCGCTGCCCCGACGCTGGGCGACCACCCGCAGGGCCCGGTACGCGGGAACCGGAGCGGCTTTCCCTTTCAGCGTCTGCTCGCCGGCCGGTTCGAAGGCGATCGCGGCGCTGGCCGCCCGCATCGTCGATTCCGCGACGAGGACGGTTCCCGGTTGAGCCACCGACTGCAGGCGGGCCGCCGTGTTCACGATGTCGCCGGCGACCATGCCCTGGTTGGTGGCGCCGAGGGTCACGGCGGCCTCGCCGGTCAGGACGCCCGCGCGGGCCTGGATCGACGGCCCGAGCGCGCGCACGGCATCTACGAGATCGAGGGCCGCCCGGACGCTTCGCTCGGCGTCGTCCTCGCGGGCGGTCGGCGTGCCCCAGACGGCCATGACGGCGTCGCCGATGAACTTCTCGACCGTCCCGCCGTAGCGGCCGATGACCTCCGATGCGATATCGAAGTAGCGGGTCAGGGTGTCGCGGACGTCCTCCGCATCACGCTCCTCGGCAAAGGGCGTGAAACCCACGAGGTCAGCGAAGAGGACGCTGACGAGACGTCGCTCGGCGAGGGCGCCGGTCGAACCGCCGGCCAAACCTGGGCTCGTGCCGCCGGGCGCGGTGTTCGGGGCGGTCCGGACGCCCGGCGTGGCCGATGTCGCGGCACCCTCGAGCGGGGTCGCGCATTCGCCACAGAAGCGCATGTCGGGCTCGTTGGCTGCCCCGCAGTTCGGGCACACGACCGCGAGCGGCGCCGCGCAGCCCCCGCAGAACCGGCGACCCGCCCGGTTCTCGGTCCCGCAATTCGAACAGATCACCCGCTCAGCTCTCTTCGGGAGCGTTCGTCGACTTCGGCCCCCCATCGAGCGTCGCGTACCACGACTCGGCCGACACGCTGCGGTCGCGCTCTTCGACTGCGACAGCTGCCGACCGACGGTCCTCATCCTCTTCCGCCCGCGCAAGCCACGCCTCGAGCGCATCCTCGATGATCTCGTGGACGCTACGGCCGATTCGGGCGGCCTCTACCTTTACAGCCCCGTACAAATCCTCGTCGAGGTCCAAGGTCGTCTTCACCTCGCCAGCATGCTGGCTTGCTCGTTTGAGGGCAAGGTCCCGACTGCAGCCGAGGGCTAGGATCGGCTCGAGGCGCAGGCGTCCCTGACCGATCCGCAGACCGACGGCCGCCACGTCCTCGGCCGGATCGGAAGTACGCGGAAATCGCGCGGCTGAGGACGAAGACCGCTTCTCAGCGGTCGGCGCGGGCTCAGCTCGACGTCGCCCGAGGGGCAGCGCGGCCCACGCGAGCGGTAGCGCGGCCCACGCGAGCGGTAGCGCGGCCCACGCGAGCCGCGCCGACGATGCCCGCGTTGCTGCCCATCGCGGCTGGCACGAGCGTGGCGTTCGACCTGAGGAGCTGTCCGAACTTCGGGAACTCCTTCGCCATGCCCCCGCCGATGATGATGAGATCGGGCGAGAGATACGCCTCGTAGCGGGCCAGCAGCTCATTGAACTCGCCGGCCCATT
>DAINSJ010000112.1:0-5759 GCA_036741375.1 Candidatus Limnocylindrales bacterium | reverse complement strand
TTTGGTCCATCGCGACGGAGTCTGCACCATCATGGCGCGATGAAACTGTCAGCCGAGGAGGCCCGCCGTCGGGCCGCCGCCGCCGACCACGGCATCCTCGCGACACTTCACCCCAGTCGCGGCGTCGACGCGGTTCCGGCCGCCTTCATGATCGACGGGGAGCTCGTCGCGATTCCGATCGACCGCGTCAAGCCGAAGGCGTCAACGGATCTCCAGCGAACCCGGAACCTCGACGCCGATCCGCGGGCCTCGCTGCTGTGCGAGCACTGGGACCCCGTGAATTGGTCGCGGCTGTGGTGGGTCCGGATCTCGCTCCGCCGCGCCGACGAGCCCCCCGAGATCGTCGCCGGGCTCGAGGCCGGGCTTCGCCGGCGCTACCCGCAGTACGAATCGGCACCGTTCGCCGGGATCCTCACGTTCCGGATCGTCGACATCACGGGCTGGTCCGCGAGCTAGCGCCGCGGCAGCGGTGCCTCCGAGCCACGGTATTTCCCGATCACGTGCTCGGTGGAATTGCGGTGCGCGCGTATTCTGACCCTGGTCGCCGATCAAGCTCGGCCGCCAGATGGCGGGGGAGGTCCACGCAGTTGTCGCTACGCGAACGGGTTGAGCGAACGCAACGAAACGCCGAGGAGGGCGTTGAGGTCGCGGTCGCGAAGATCCCCGAGCCGCCCGTCGCGCCGAAGGGTGGCGGACGGCTTCCGCCGCGCAACGAGCTCCTCGCCGACATCCGGCGGCGCCTCCAGGAAGAGGTCATCGAGTCGTTCGAGTCCCTGATCGAGGCCGCCGATCAGCCGGCCGAGGTTCGCAACCGGATCGTCAGCGTCGTCGATCGCATCATCATCGGGCAGAACTTCTCGGTGACCCGGGACGAGCGGCTGAGCATCGTCGAGGAAGTCGTCCAGGAGATCACCGGCTACGGACCGATCGAGCCCTACCTCAACGACGACACCGTGACCGAGGTCATGGTCAACGGCCCGAAAAGCATCTACATCGAACGGGCCGGCAAGCTCATCCACGTCGATGCCGTCTTCCTGAACAACGAGCACGTCAAGCGGATCATCGACCGGATCATCGCCCCGCTGGGCCGCCACATCGACGACACGAGCCCCCGCGTCGACGCCCGCCTCCCGGACGGCTCCCGCGTCAACGCGGTCATCGAGCCGCTCTCGCTGATCGGCCCGATCATCACCGTCCGAAAGTTCTCGAAGAAGCCCTTCACGGTGAACGACCTCATCGAGAAGGGCACCGCGAGCCCCGAGATGTTCGACTTCCTGCGCGCCTGCGTCGAGGCGCGGCTGAATATCTTCGTCTCCGGCGGAACCGGCTCCGGCAAGACGACCCTCCTCAACGTGATCTCGTCGTTCATCCCCGAGGAGGACCGGATCGTCACGATCGAGGACGCGGCCGAGCTCCAGCTCCGGCAGGAGCATGTCGTGACGCTCGAAGCGCGCCCGGCGAACATCGAGGGAGCCGGCGAGATCACGATCCGCGACCTGCTGCGGAACGCGATGCACATGCGCCCCGACCGGGTCATCGTCGGCGAGTGCCGCTCCGGCGAGGCGCTCGACATGATCCAGGCGATGACCAGCGGCCACGACGGTTCGCTCTCGACCGGCCACGCGAACACCACCCGAGACATGCTCCGCCGCATCGAGACGATGATCCTCATGACCGGCTATGAGCTGCCGATGCGAGCGATCCGCGAGCAGATCGCGTCGGCGGTCGATCTCATCGTCCATACCGCCCGGTTGCGGGACGGCTCGCGCAAGATCGTGAACATCACCGAGGTCTACGGGATCGAGGACGACGACATCCTGACCCAGGACATCTTCCTGTTCGAGCAGACCTCGTACGAGGACGGCAAGGTCTCCGGCGAGCTTCGGCCGACCGGCGAGCGTCCTGGGTTCATGGGAGTGTTCGCGGCCAACGGCGTGGAGCTGCCCACCGGCGAGTTCGGGATCCCGCCCGAGGACCCGTCGAAGCCCTTGCGGCCCCGGAAGAGCCGCTGGGCGGGCGGCGTCACCGGCGATGCGATCGGGGCCTTCCGGTCGACCGTCGGGATCGGCAAGGCGGTCAAGGCCGGCGGCATGGTCTACGTCTCGGCCGTCGGACCGCTCGACCCGGAGAGCGGCCAGGTCGTGAACGGCTCGATCAAGGAGCACACGCGGCAGTGCGTCGCGAACCTCGAAACGAAGCTCGAGGCCGAAGGCAGCTCGCTCGAGAAGATCGTGTGGGCGAACTGGTCGCTGCGTGAGCCGTCCGAGCTCGAGACCTTCACCGAGGAATGGCTGAAGTGGTTCCCGGGCGACGCCCCCGTCGGCCAGGGAACGCTGATGCCGTTGTCGCATCGCCGAGCCGGATTCCGGGTGTCCCTCGGGGCGATCGCGGAGGCCTAGCTCGGTGACCGGCTTCATGGCCGAAACGACGGCCCTGCTCGCGCGCACGCCCGAGCCGTAGAGGGCGTACCTCGGGATCCTGCTCCGGCGGGAGGATCCGGCGGCCATCACCGGGTAGCTGGTTGCATGGCCCCGGATAATCGAGGCTCGCTCGAAGGACGGAGGCGAGGACAGTGGCGAGAACGAAGCCGAAGACGACGAAGCCGCGCTCGGCGACGGCGACCGAGTCGGAGGAGCTAGCGGTCGACGGGAACTCGGCGGACCTGCCGATCGAGACCGATTCGTCGATCCGGTCGATCTCTTCGAAGGCCTATCGGAAGGAGCTCGCGACGCTCCAGGTGGAGCTTGTCAGGCTCCAGGAATGGGTCCGGGCGCGCGGCCTCAAGGTCGTGATCCTCTTCGAGGGCCGGGACGCGGCCGGCAAGGGCGGCGCGATCAAGACGATCACGCTCGGCCTGAACCCGCGCATCGCCCGCGTGGTGGCACTGCCGGCACCGACCGACCGGGAGCGCTCGCAGTGGTATTTCCAGCGCTACGTGGCCCACCTGCCTGCGGCCGGCGAGATGGTCCTGTTCGATCGCAGCTGGTACAACCGCGCCGGGGTCGAGCGGGTGATGGGCTTCGCGAGCGAAGAGGAGATTGCCGAGTTCTACCGGTCCTGCCCGGAGTTCGAGCGGATGCTCGTCCGCTCCGGGATCCTTGTCGTCAAGTACTGGTTCTCGGTCGCCGATGCCGAGCAGGAGCGCCGTTTTCAGGCGCGGCTCGACGATCCCACGAAGCGCTGGAAGCTCAGTCCCATGGACCTCCAGTCACGGGCCCGCTGGGTCGAATACTCCCGGGCCAAGGACGACATGTTCCGCCATACCGACATCAAGCAGGCGCCCTGGTATGTCGTGAACGCCGACGACAAGAAACGCGCCCGGCTCAACGTGATCCGCCATCTCCTGAGCCTGATCCCGTACGAGGACCTGACGCCCGAGACGATCGTCCTGCCGCCGCGCCAGCCGGAAAAGGGCTACGTCCGGCCCCCACTCGACGAGCAGACATTCATCCCGGAACCGTACTGAGAGGGGTCGAGCATGGACCAGCGGCTTGGACCCCGGAAGAAGGTCGGGCTCGTCGCCCACGACAGCAAGAAGCGAGACCTCATCGACTGGGTGACCTTCAACAAGGGCCTGCTTGCCGAGCACGACCTCGTCGCCACCGGCTCGACCGGCACCCTGCTCGAGGAGGTTCTCGGGATCGACATTCGGAAACTCCAGAGCGGGCCCCTCGGCGGTGACCAGCAGCTGGGCGCCCTCATCGCCGATGGCGACATCGACTTCCTCGTCTTCTTCTGGGATCCGCTGGAGCCGCAGCCGCACGACCCGGACGTAAGGGCACTCCTGCGCATCGCCGTGGTCTGGAACATTCCCGTCGCGTGCAATCGCGCGTCGGCCGACTTCATGATCTCGTCGCCGCTGATGACGAGTGGCTACGAGCGGCGGATGCCCGATTACCAGGCGTACATCGACCGCCCCATCAATCCAGCCTGACAGCCGGCGCTCAAGCGACTGGAATCATGTGTGCTGGACCTGGCCTTCGCTGGTGAGCGCCGGTAAGCCAATCGCCCCAAGGCGGGCGCTCAAGTGTGCGGTCTCAGGCGGCCACGATGGCGGCCCAGTCTGGAGGCCAGGCAGGCCCTGGTTAGCCAGGAGCAGGCGAACGCCGAGCGCGAGGGCCGCGAGGACCCGGCACCGGCCACGATCCGCCACCGACGTGGGAAACGGGAAGAAGACACGGGCAGCGACGGTCGGGCTCGCCGGCTGGCAGGGCGGGGACGCGTCGACTCGAGCGCTTGCCCACCGCGGCCTCACGGCTCCTTCAGAACCGACTCAAGGCATTCGGATCAGTCAAGGACGGAGGCGACTTTCCGAAGGAACCACTTCGCTGTACCGCGAGCGGCGATCCTCAGCAGACCGCGATCGAGGGCGTAGCCGATCACCCCTCCGGGAGGAACGTAGGTCCCGTAGAGGGCAATGCGATCCGCTTGGAGGCGAAGCTCACCCACGAAGACCGGAAAGAGCGGCGCCAGAGTGGCCGCGAACCACTCGATCGGGACGATCCAGATGTCGCCATCGCGACGTGGCTCGCCGAGGCCGACGATCGCCGCCTTCCGGAAGAGCGATCGTGCATCGGGGCTGACCTGGAGCTCGAGGTCGCAGCTGTACCGGCGCATGCCCCCCAGGCCGTCCGGGACTCGCTCACCAAGCCAGATCGCGTCGGGACCGCCGAAGACGGCCGAGATGCGGTTGAAGTCAACCGCTGCCACCAGTGTCACGTCCAGTCGCGCCACTCCGCCGAGCTCGGTGGTCGAGCCATCGATTGCCGATGCTGCCGTCATGTCGACCTTTCTTTGATCCTCTCTGGACGATCGGTGCGACACCCGTCGGAGGCCCGGAGGATGTGCCGAGTAGTCCGATGTGGCCTCTGCCGAATGGCGTGTACTGGAGGGGCCATCCGGCAGGGGTAAGCCGACTGGCACTCACTGCGCCGCACGAAGGATCCGGATGGGCAACCGCGTAAGTACCCCGGCCGTCACGTCGCAGCGGCCAGAACTCTCCCCTCCGCCACGGCCGCAGAGCGTCGCCACGAAGCCCCGGGATTGTGGCTCCGAAGGTTGCGGGTTCAAGCCCGGTAGGCCAGGTCCGAGCGGGGTCTGGCTCTATCCGGGCGTGGAGACGGAGGCATGAGGCTCCGGGGCAGCCCAACCGGGCCGTAGGCCGTCGGTCAGCGGGCCGCGGCGCGGCCCGACCAATTCACGCTTCCTACCAAGGCACCGCCCGTCAAGGGTCCGCGGGCCTAGCGGCCGCCGGCTTCGACCCAATCTTCCGCCTGCCACACACCGTGTTCACGGGCCCTGCGATCGCGGCTATGCGGAACGTAGAGTTGGACGCAAGCCAAGGGGTGGACCGATGACAGCGATCGAGCGCATCCGCAAATGGCAACATGGCCGTCCCGACGGTCGGCGCATGATCGCGGAGGCCGCGTTCGACCGCATCGAGGCGCTGGGCCTGGACCTCGACGTGACCCCATCCATCGAGGCCGATCAGTACGGGTGGGCCGAAGTCTTCGGCCCAAACCCCCTCATCGTTCCGCTTTCAAGCTCGATTGGTCAGTGTGGTCGGGGCGAGAGGATTTGAACCGCCGGGTCCGACACCACGGATCGTCGTGCCGGAGTGGATCGCCGCCGCGCTCGATGACGCGGCCTAGCGTGAACAGCCAAGTTACTGGCAGCCCACCGGGCGTGAGCGATGGATGCCCAAGTACCTTCCCGCGAAAGTCAGCGAACGCGGCGGACGTCTCGGCGAGGCATACTCG
>DAINSJ010000111.1:0-5838 GCA_036741375.1 Candidatus Limnocylindrales bacterium | reverse complement strand
GCCAGCTGGCCGACCTGGCCCAGCTTGTGCGGCAGGTTGCCGAAGACATCCGACAGCGAGCCCCGGAACTGCTCGGCGAGGGCGATGTACCAGAACCCGTCCCAGGTCTCGGGGTGGGCGTAGACGAGTGGCGCCCGGATGAGCCCAGCGCGAATTGGCAGCTCCATGTAGACGGCCGCGGCCGAACCGATCAGGGCAAGTGCGCACAGCGCAAGGAGCCGTGGCCGGAGGACGATGCGCGGCTCCGTCGCCAGGACATAGAGCCCGATCGGTGGCGCGAGGAGCAGCGTCAGGGAGTGATTGGCCGCCGAAAGGCCGAACACGAGCGCTGCGGCGACGAGCCAGCGATCGGCGTCGGGCGCCCTGGCCCGGCGTTTCTGCTCCCAGGTCACGAGCACGAGCAGGAGCAGCGCGACGAAGGCGAGGTGGATCGGGTGCGGATCGGCGCGCGTCGCGTTGGCCCAGACGACGGGGGTGAGGCTCAGCCCCAGTCCCGTGGCCATTGCGATCGGGGTCGAGTCGATGAGGCGCCGCATCAGGGCCACCGTCGCGCCGGCCGCAAAGGCCACCGCGAGCAGGGACAGCAGGTTGATCCGGAATGCCGGCTCGCCGAACGGGGTCAGCAGGATGTTCGCGATGAAGCCGATCAGGACGTACGTGGGATAGCCCGTCGGATGGGCCGTGCCGAGGATCGGCAGCACGGTCTGAAACTCGCCCGTGTCCCAGAACCCGACGCCCGGCATCAGGCCCGGCGCGACATTCACGATGACGAACGCGGCGACGATCAGCGGGGGCAGAAGGACAAGCGCGGCGCGCAGGACGCGGTCGCGAGTCGTCCACCGGACCTCGGGCGGCGCGTCGGCAACGACCTGCGCGTCGGCAACGACCGGCGCGTCGGCAACGACCGGCGCGTCGTTGGCAGCGGCCGCCGCCGGGTTTGCCTCGGGCATGTCCGCGCTCACCATCCGAGCAGATTGCCCCAGATCACGCCCCAGACGTTGATCGCCACGGACAGGCCCACGAACCAGAGCCCGAGCAGCCCGACCCGTCCTCGACGGGCCATGCCGATCGCGACCAGGACGATCGCGAACACGACGAAGTCGTTGCTGAATCGGTAGCCGAACTGAACCCAGCCCTGGCTGAAGTGCATGAGGTTGACGAACGCGATCGCCACGACGGCGAGAAACGCCCCGGCGACGAGGCGCGAGCGGCCGGCGACGATCGCGGGCACGGCGAGGAAATACGCCGGGCTCGTCAGGAGGAAGCTCATCCCGACATCCCGCGGCAGGGCGATCGGGCACGCCAGGTCGAACAGGCCGCGGACGGCGCCGGGCTCGGTACACAGGCGCGC
Organism: Candidatus Limnocylindrales bacterium; assembly: GCA_036741375.1. Classification (GTDB taxonomy): domain Bacteria; phylum Chloroflexota; class Limnocylindria; order Limnocylindrales; family CSP1-4; genus UBA5189. The sequence goes on along the minus strand of DAINSJ010000111.1, from coordinate 4,487 downwards.
GCCGGCGCTGACGGAGCTCGGGATCGCAGTGGGCGAGAAGACCGGCGTGGAGAGAAACATGATCTGCAGATTCTGCGGCACGTAGCGGAGGTCCTCGAGCGACCACGCCGGGTGGTAATGCAGGCCGGGATAACCGGGCGCTTCGAGGGAGTAGAGGTAGTCGTAGCCGGGGTGCAAGAGGTGGCCCGTCGTCGCGACGTTATAGAGCAGGAGGAGCGCCACGGGCATCGCGGCGCCGATCCCGGCCGAGATCGAGCGGCGGACCCAGCCGCCGCCACCGCCGACGAACATGAAGAACGGCGCCCCGAACACGATCGTCAGTCGCGCCGTACAGGCCACGCCGAACAGGAAGCCGGCGAGGACCTGGCGTCCATCGAGGAGCTCCCGGGGATGCCGAAGCGCCGCCGTGACGTCGCCGACCAGCCCCCGCAGCGGCGGCGCGGCCTCGACGTCCTCGTCCGCGCCCGGATCGGCCTCGAGCGCGACTTCGACGGCGAGCAGCACGAACGCGACGGCGACCACGTGGGCGAAGAACCAGGTCGTCCCGAGCTGCGCGGCGTAGAAGAACACGGTCCCGAAGCCGAAGAAGATCGTCGTGACGATGCGGATCCGTCGACTGACCGCCAGCCGGCCGAGGACCCACCACGCCAGACCGACGTCGATCGCCCCGAGGACGGCCGAGACCTGACGCTCATCCGTGGCGACGCCCCACAGCACGACGAACGGCATGAGCACCACCGCCGGGAGGGGCGGGAACGGCAGGAGGCCCCGGCCCGTCGGCTGGCCATCCGCGCCGAGAATCGGCAGGACGTCCTGGTAGGCGGGGGTCGGGATGTCGGCGCGGCCATCAAGAAACGCGATGGCCTGGAGGACGAAATGGTTGTAGATCCGGTCGTAGCCGGAGAACCAGTAGACCAGCAGCGCGGCCCCGACGAGAGCGGCGCCGATGGCCACCGCGGGGATGCGATCGAGCCAGTCGCGCGCGGTTTCAGCGGGCTCTGAGGCTCCCGGATCCTCGGGCACCCTGTGCTACCCTCCCGTTCACCTCATCGCTCGCGCAGGAGGCCGATCTCGTTTGCCTGGCCCCGCAGTCGGTGAGCCCGACCCGGATTGGGCGGCACCTTCGCGGACCGGGCTACGGGACGCCGCGGGCGGAGTCCTCGTCCTCCTGGTCCTGGGGCTCGCCTTCCGCCTCATCATCGCATACCTCCTGCCCAATTCCGGCTTCGGCGTCGACATCCAGGCGTTCCGATACTGGGCGGAGAATCTCGCTCGCGAGGGCCTCGGCGGCTTCTACGACCGGCCCTTCTTCCACGACTACACCCCCGGCTACCTGTACGTGTTGTGGGTCGTCGGCAAGATCGGGCAGCTCCTCGGCGGTGGCGTCGGCGACCTGATCAAGATCCCGGCGATCCTCGCGGACTTGGGCCTGGGGTGGCTCGTCTGGTCGATGGCGCGGGAGCTCGGGGCGAGCAACCGGCTCGCCTGGATCGGGGCGTTCCTCGTGATCGTCAATCCGGTCAGCTGGATCGACAGCACCCTGTGGGGCCAGGTCGACTCGGTCGGGACGGTCGTCATGCTGCTCGCCCTCCGCGAGCTGTGGCGGGATCGGACCGAGCGGTCGGCCGTGCTGGCGGTCCTCGCGGCGCTCATCAAGCCGCAGCTCGGGATCCTCATTCCGATCGTCGCGGTGGTGGTCATCCGGCGAGCCCTCTGGCCCGACGGCGCCTTCGGTGACGAGCGGCCGCCCGACGAGGGCTGGAAGACGCGCTGGGAGCGGGCCACCAAGGGCAAGATCCGGATCCTCACGACCGGCCTCGCCGGTTTCGCGACGGCGATCATCCTGGCGTTCCCCTTCGGACTCTCCTTCCAGGGCCTGATCCAGCAGATCTTCAAGACCGCGGGTGGCTACCCGTACGTCTCGGTCAACGCTTACAACCCGTGGGCCCTCGTCACGCAGGCGGGCAACGGTGTGGCGGCGAACGGCCTGTGGATCTGCGACGCGACGGTGCGGCCAGCGGGCCCGATCGACATCCGGATTGGCGACTTCGTGCTGTGGAGCTCACCGGCGAGCACGCTGAGCTGCCCGAATGGCGTCATGTTCGGAGCCCTGCCCGCGCTGGTCGTCGGCGCCGGCCTCTTCCTCGTGGCCCTCGCGATCACCCTCGTCCTGGTCGGGCGGCGGCCGGACCGCCGGACGATGCTCGTCGGGCTCGCAGTGTTGACGATCGCCTTCTTCGTGCTGCCGACGCGTGTCCACGAGCGCTATCTCTACCCGCTGATCGGGGTGGGCGCGATCCTCGCCGCCGTCTCGTACCGCTGGCGGATCGCGTACATCGCCGCCTCCGTCGCGATGGCAGCAAACCTCTACGCGATCCTGACCTGGGTCGAGCTGTACAAGAACCCCGGCATCGCCGACTGGCTCGGGATCCGGCCACTCCTCGCGTCCTTCTGGGGCATCGCCGCGGGCGCCATCGTCGAGATCGTCGTGTTCATCTGGGCCTTCGCCCAGCTTCGCGACGACCGACTGGAGGCGCTCGAGGCAGAGATTGAAGGCGACTCCGCGCCGAGCGACGCCACGCTCCCCCGAGCCGGGGTCCTCGGACCAGCGAGCCTGGCGCCGGCGGCCGCAGCGGTTGCGCGCTCCGCCGGGGCGTTCGATATCGAGCCCGGCATCGAGCCGGATGGCTGGGATGCCGCCGGCCCCGCGTCCGCGTCGACGCCCCCGCCAGACGTCCCGCTGATGCCGGTGTGGGAGACCCAGGAAGGGGCAATGGCCATGGGCCCGATCGAGTGGGTCCGGGCGAGGTTCCGCGACAAGCCGATCCGGGCGGACCGCAGCCGGCTGCTCGCGGACGAGCCCGGCGGTCGATTGGACCGCCTCGACATCTGGGTCCTCGTCATCCTCGTGATCAGCCTCCTGACCGTACGGATATGGCGCCTCAGCGAGCCGTACGGGATGCATTTCGACGAGGTCTACCACGCCCGAACCGCCACGGAGTTCCTCCAGGACTGGCGCTACGGCCTCTCCCATGACATCTACGAGTGGACCCACCCGCACGTCGCGAAGTACGCCATGGCGGCCGGCCTCGTCCTCTGGGGCGCGGACGACGTCCAATCCACGAGCGCGCTCGGCACCACCGTCGCGGACGCGGCCATCGAGCCTCGCTGGGACAACGCCCAGCGCGCCTATTCGCGCGACGGCGACCGCCTGTGGGTTGCGACGGGATCGGAGGTTCGGGCCTACGACCTCGCCACGCGAGCCCTGATCGCGACGCTCTCGCTGCCCGGCGCGACCGCGGTCGCGGTGGACCAGGTCGAGCATCGCGTCTATGTCGGCTCGACGACGGGAGAGATCCAGTTCATCGACACGCTCCCGCTCGACGACGCGCGCGGCGCGAATCAAGTCGCCGTCCCCGCGATCAACCCGTTCGTCCAGCTCGATGGTCCCGTCCAGCGTCTCTTCATTCCGAAGAGCGCCACGACGATCGCCGCCGTCCTGCCGGCGGCGACCCCGGGCAGCCAGACGGTGGTGATCGTGGACCCGCAGGCAGCCGCCGAGGTCGGCCGGGTCGTCCTGCCGAAGATCACCCAGATTGCCGACGCCAACGCGTCCGATTCCACGTCGCCACGAATCGCGGTCGCCGATGCGGACGGCGTCGCCTTCGTTTCGATCAAGACCGCGAAGGTCGACACCGTCGTCCGGCTCGGCGGCCCGGCCGGCGGCGTAGCCGACACGTCCGACCTGACCGACGATCCCCTGTACGCCTCGTATCAGGCGACAGACGGAATCCGGGTCGCGACGATCATCGGCACCTCGGGCTCGACGACCACGCCGCACCAGGGCACGTCATTCGCGCTGCCGGGCTCAACCGCTGGCCTCGTCTTCTTCGACAAGGCCACGAAGATGGTCCACGTCGTCGGCTCGGTGGCGGGATCGGTCACGAACGACCCGACCGTCTACGTGATCGAGCCCCAAGGCAACCCGCCTGCCAACGCCGTCTACGCGGACGCGAAGCTGCCGTTCGCCGCCCAGGTGATCGCGATGGACGACAACGGTGACTACCCCTCGAGCGATCGACAGCAGCTCCTGGCCTTCGCACCCGCCGGCGAGATCGCCTCCGTGGACATCGGCAACCACGCGTTCGCGTGGCGGCTGCCGGGCGTCCTTGCCGGCGTCGCGATGGCGGCCCTGCTCTACCTCCTCGCCCGGCTGCTGTTCCGGCGCCGCGAGGTTGCCGTGATCCTCGCCGTCCTGGTCGTCGCGGACGGCATGTTCTTCGCCCAGAGCCGGATCGGGATGAACGATTCTTACGTCGGCCTGGGCATCGTCGCGGCGTACACGCTGTTCGCGGCGCTGTGGCTGCGGCCGGGCGGCACGCGCCGCCACTGGATCGCGTTCTGGATCGGGATGCCGATCATCGGGCTGGTGCTCGGCTTTGCCCTGGCGTCGAAGTGGGTCGCGGCCTATGCGATCGGCGGGCTCG
>DAINSJ010000110.1:0-5854 GCA_036741375.1 Candidatus Limnocylindrales bacterium | reverse complement strand
CGCCGACGGGTGGTGGCAGATGGCACAGGCTCGGTCGCCGGCGCGATCGCCGACCGTCGCACCCTCGTCGGTGCCGTCGCGGGGATGCCCAGGCGCGCCTCGACCTCCTCGGCCGAGAGGTCATCGGGATTGCGTATGCCCTGCTCGGGTCGGTCGCCGCCGTGATCGGTCACGACCCGGCCTGGTCCTCGTACGAGGTCGATTCAAGCGCTTCGTGCTCGCCACGGGCGAGGACGAACACGAGGATCCCGAACATCACGAGGGCCCCGAAGAACGTGTAGACGCCGGTTCCGGCGGAGACGAGCAGAGACACGAGCCCAAGCGTCGCGGAGATCCCGTAGATGAGCAAGACGGTTGCGCGATGCGAAAGTCCAAGGTCGAGCAGACGATGGTGGATGTGCCCCCGGTCGGGACTGAACGGGGATCGCCCCTGCGAGAGACGCCGGACGATGACCCAGAACGAGTCGATGATCGGGATGCCAAGCACGAGCAGGGCAACGACCACCTTCGCCGTCCCGAGGATCGAGAGGACGGCGAGCGTGTAGCCGAGAAACATGATTCCTGCGCTCCCCTGGAAGATGACCGCCGGGTGAAAGTTCCAGCGCAGGAAGCCGAGCAGCCCGCCGGCGAGCACGAAGCACAGGACCGCGACGAACGGCTGGCCGCCTGTCTCGGAGAGGCTCAGGATTCCCAGCGTCACCGCGGCGATGAGGGCAATGCCGGACGACAGGCCGTCGAGCCCGTCAATGAAGTTGATGCTGTTGATCATTCCCACGATCCAGACCACCGTGAAAGCGGCGGCCAGCGTGGCCCCGATGGGGATCGACGCCGCCCCGAACGGGTTCGTGATCACCGCGACGGTGATGCCCGATCCGACTGCGACCAGGGCGAGCACGACCTGACCCAGGGCCTGCCATCGCGCCCGGAGATCGAACCGGTCGTCGATGGCTCCGATGATCGCTGCGAGCGCAGCGCCGCCGAAGACGCCGACGAGCTGCGCCCGGACGCCCCGCGGATCGGGCGCGCCGGGAATCGAGGTCCCGAGGAGCGCCAGCGTCCCACCGACGAGGACGAACGCGATCATGACCGCCACGCCGCCGCCGCGCGGCAGGGGCCGGCGGTTTACCCGCCTCGCGTTGGGGTGGTCGAGGATGCCGCGGCGGCGGACGAAGCGCCGGATCACGGGTGTCGCGAAGAGCGCGATGAGCGCCGCCAGCACGAACGCGACGACGATGACGGGGATCGCCGCGATCTCTGCCGGCGAGAAGCTCACCCGGCGGCCTCGCGTAGACCGGGGACCGGGAACCGATCGACGATCTCGGTCACCTCGGCAGCGAGCCGTGCGCGAGCGGCGGCGTCGTCGCGACGCGCGATCGCATCCGTGATCAGGCGGGCGATCGCCCGCATCTCGTCCGTGCCGAAGCCGCGCGTGGTCGTCGCGGGCGTCCCGAGCCTGATCCCCGATGCGGTGTTGGGCGGGAGCGGATCGAACGGGATCGCGTTCTTGTTCACGGTGATCCCGATCTCGTCGAGCAGCGCCTCCGCCTCCTTGCCGGTGACGCCGAGCGGGGTCACGTCGATGAGCATCAGGTGGTTGTCCGTGCCGCCGGAGACGACGCGGGCGCCGCGTTCGGCAAGGGCATCGGCCAGGACAGCGGCGTTCTCGATCGTCCGGCGCTGGTCCGTCCGGAAGCCCTCGGTCGCGGCTAGGAGCAGGCCGACGGCCTTGCCGGCGACGACGTGCATCAACGGTCCGCCCTGGACGCCTGGGAAGACCGCCTTGTCGATCTGGGCCGCGAGCGTGGTCTTCACCATCGGGAAGTCGTCACGAGAGACCGCATCGGGCAGCTCGGTCCGGCTGAAGATCAGCCCGCCACGGCCGCCACGGAGCGTCTTGTGGGTCGTCGTCGTGACGATGTCGGCGTGCGGAAAGGGGCTCGGATGGACGCCCGCTGCGATGAGGCCGGCGAGGTGTGCCATGTCGACGAAGAGCAGGGCGCCGACACCGTGCGCGATCTGGGCCATCCGATCGAAGTCGATGATCCTCGGATAGGCCGAGGCACCGGCGACGACGACCTTCGGTCGAACCTCCCGGGCGATCGTTTCGAGCGCGTCGTAGTCGATCCGCTCGGTCTCGCGGTCGACGCCGTAGGCGTGGACTTCGTACAGCTTGCCCGAGAAGTTGACGGGCGAGCCGTGGGTGAGGTGGCCGCCGTGGGCGAGGTTCATGCCGAGGATCCGGTCGCCCGGCTGGAGCACGCTGAAGTAGGCCGCCATGTTGGCCTGCGCGCCGGAGTGAGGCTGGACGTTGACGTGCTCGGCGCCCGGAAAGAGATCGAGGGCCCGCTGCTGGGCGAGGCGCTCGGCGATGTCGACGTACTCGCAGCCGCCGTAGTAGCGCTTGCCCGGCAGGCCCTCCGCGTACTTGTTCGTCAGCCATGAGCCCTGCGCCTGCATGACCGCGGCGAACGTGTAGTTCTCGCTCGCGATCAGCTCGATCTTGTCGTGCTGGCGCTTCTTCTCGAGGAGCATCGCGGCCCAGAGCTCGGGGTCGACCTCGGCCAGGGTGGCCCAACCGAGGCCACGCGCGGGCGCCTGCGCCATGTCCAGACCCTCCTGAGGAACGCGGAGATCCTATCTTCCCACGGGGTCACGCAGCCCGGCAGCGTCGATGCCTGCCGCCCGCAGGGTTGCGGCGATCGCGTCCGCCGACACCGTGCCGTCGCGAAGGATCCGGGGCGTCTCGCCGCTCACGTCGACGACCGTCGAGGGCCGCGGCCCGCGCGCCGGACCGCCATCGAGGATGAGGTCCAGCGCAGCACCCAGCTGATCGACGACGTCCTGGGCATCGCGCGCCTCGGGATCGCCTGACCGATTGGCGGACGTCGTCGGTAGCGGCCCGACCGCCGCCGCGAGCGCCCGCGGCGTCGAGTGATCCGGGACCCGCAATCCGACGGTCAGGCCGGCCTCGTGGTCGTCGCCCGTCGCCAGTGAGAGCGACGGCACGGTATCGCCACGCTGTCTCACGATCAATGTCAGCCCACCGGGCCAAAACGCCTCGGCGAGCGCCTCTCCGGCCGGGCCCAGGATCCCGAGCTCCGATGCCTGCGCCGCATCCGCCAGCAGCAGCACGATCGCGCGCTCCGGCGGCCGCTGCTTGGCCACGAACAGGCGCTCGAGGCCGCCGGGCGTCCTCGACGACACGGCGATGCCATAGACCGTGTCGGTCGGGAACGCGACGAGGCCGCCGGCCGCGAGCACGCGAACCGCCTCGGCGCGACCCTCGGTCCCGTCGGGCAGGACACGGGCGGCCATCAGGGCACGAGCGGGGTGGCCATCAGGTTCCGCGCCGGATGAGCGCCACCCGCGGCAGGCCCCCGAGGTCGGGCTCGACGACGCAGGTCCAACCGGGCAGGTGCTCTGCGACCGTGGCGACGATCGCCTCGCCCTGGTCGCCGCCGATCTCGAGGAACGCGACGCCGTCGTGGGCGAGCGCCGCCGGGAGCTGGTCGAGGAGCCGCCCGATCACCGCGAGGCCGTCGGGCCCGCCGTCGAGCGCCCCAGGCGGCTCGAACGCCGTCGCGGCGGGCAGCCCCGCCATGGCGTCGGTGCGAACATACGGCAGGTTCGCGAGGACAACGTCCCATGGGTTCGGGTCGGTCCCGGGGACGAGATCGGCAACATCGAAGGCGATCCGATCGCCGACCGCGTGGGCCACCGCGTTCTCACGCGCGAGCTCCAGGGTCTCCGGGGCGATGTCGACCGCAGCGATCTCGACGGAATCGAGCATTCGGCGGCGGCGCAAGAGGACGGCCAGCGTGATCGGAACGATCCCCGATCCCGTGCCGACGTCCAGCACCCGGATCGGGGGCGTGCCGCCGGGTCGTGGCGCCAAGACGAGCCGGCGAACGATCTCGAGCTCGGCGAGATCGACGAGCAGCTCGGTCTCCGGACGCGGGATCAGCGCTCGGCCGTCGCTCCCGAAGGCGAGTCCGTGAAACTCCTTGACGCCGCGGATGTACGCGACCGGCTCGCCGGCCTCCCGCCGGGCCAGGGCCTCGAGGAACCGCTTCGCTGAGCCCTCACCGACCGGCGCTTCGGGATGCGCCACGACGCCGGTCCGATCGATCCTGAGGACGTGGCCGAGCAGGAGCTCGGCATCCAGCCGCGCCGTTTCCGAGCCGGCGGCCCGGAGCCGCGGGACGGCCTCGGTCAGGAGCCCGTCAACGGTCGGCACGGTCGCTCAGCCGGCCGTCGCGCCGTCGCCGCTGCCGTCGGTGAGCTCCGACAGCCTCTGGGCCTGGTCCGTCGTGATCAGCGTATCGATGAGCTTGTCCAGCTCGCCGTCGAGGATCCGCGGCAGGTTGGAGACGTTCATGTCGACCCGGTGATCCGAGAGGCGGTCCTGGGGGAAGTTGTAGGTCCGGATCTTGTCCGACCGGTCACCCGCGCCGATCATCGACCGCCTGGCGGCCGAGTCGGCCTCGCGCTGGCGCTGCCGCTCGGCATCCTTGAGTCGGGCGCGGAGAACGGTCATCGCCTTCGCCTTGTTCTTGTGCTGGCTCTTCTCGTCCTGGATCTCGACGACGAGCCCGGTCGGAAGGTGGGTGATCCGAACCGCCGAGTCGGTCGTGTTCACGGACTGGCCGCCGGGTCCGGACGAGCGCTTCACATCGATCCGGAGGTCCTTCTCCTCGTCGATCTCGATCTCGGTCTCCTCGACCTCGGGCAGGACGACGACGGTCGCGGTCGAGGTGTGGATCCGGCCAGAGGACTCGGTCGCCGGGACGCGCTGGACGCGATGCGTGCCGCCCTCGAACTTCAGCCGCGAGAAGGCGCCGTCGCCGGCGATCTCGACGATCGCCTCCTTGACGCCACCGATGCCCGTCTCGTGCTTGCTCATGAGCTCCGCGTGCCAGCGGTGCCGCTCGGCGTAGCGGAGGTACATCCGGAGGAGCTCCGAAGCGAAGAGGGCCGCTTCCTCGCCGCCGGCGCCGGCCCGGATCTCGAGGATGACGTTGCCATCGTCCGCGGGGTCTCGCGGGAGCAGGAGCACCTTCAACTCCTCGACCAGGCGCGTCTCATCGGCCTCGAGGCGCTCGATCTCGTCGCGGGCCATGCCGCGGAGCTCCTCATCGGTCTCGCCATCGCGCATCTCGCGAGCGCCCGCGAGCTCCCGCCGGGTCTCCTGGAGCCGCCGGTAGGCCTCGACCGCGGGCTCCATCCGCGACAGCTCGCGCCCAAGGCGGCGGATGGCATCGGGATCTCTGGAGGTCTCAGGCCGCGCGAGCTCCTCCTGGACCTGGTCGTATTGCCGGGCGACCTCGTCGAGCTTGTCGTCGAGCTCGCTCACCGGTCAGCCCTCGTCACTCGCGAGCGGGCCGGGCTCATGCCGCCGCGACGGCGGCCGGGTCGGGGTCGAGTCGGTCGCGCTCGGGCAGCTCGGAGCCCTCGGGGACGGGCTCGCCGTCCGCGTCGAGAGCCTGCTCCATCGACACGATCGCGACCTCGATCTGATCGTCCGAGGGTTCCTTCGTCGTGATCATCTGGACGAGGATCCCCGGCCACATGATCGCCTTGACGATCGGGTTGGACCGATGCCGGGCGCCCCAGCGCAGGAGCTCGTAGCCGATGGCCGCGATCACCGGGATCAGGAGGATCCGGCTCGTGATCATGACGCCGATGCTCTGCCGCCCGACGAGGCTGAAGGCGACGATCGAGAGGGCGATCACCACGACGAGGAACTCCGTGCCGCAACGCGGGTGGGCGGTCGGATAGCGGCGGACGTTTGCCGTCGTGAGCGGATCGCCGGCCTCGAGGGCATGGATCGTCATGTGCTCGGCGCCGTGGTACT
>DAINSJ010000109.1:3563-5873 GCA_036741375.1 Candidatus Limnocylindrales bacterium | reverse complement strand
TGCTCATCCAGCATGCGGAGAACGACCTGCGGACCACGATCGGCCAGGCCGAGGCCTTCTTCAACCGGCTCCGCCGGCTGCGGCGTCCTGTCCGGCTCATGCGCGTCCCCGACGAGACCCACGAGCTGACCCGCTCCGGGACGCCATTCCGGCGGGTAGAGAACCTCGTGCAGGTGGAGGCGTGGTTCCGCCACTTCCTGATCGCCGGCAAGCGTGGCCTCCCTCCGATCCCGAAGACCCGGCACGGGATCTAGCGTCGCTCAGACCTGCGCCGAGCCCCAACGCGTGGCTCACTCATGGCATGGGTGCTCTCGGCGGCAGGAGCCGATTTTCGCGTCACCAACCCCTGACCCGGGTACTCGGCGGGTCGGAGCTGCTTGAACGGGCCTCGCGGCTCGACGCCACCGCTGATACCCACCTGATTCACGCGGCGCGGCCGGGTGCCGCGCGAATAGTCGCCGCCGTAATGTGACGCCAACCGGCCGAACACTCGGGCCACGGGTGGTTGACACCGCGACCCTTCCTCGACCCATGCCCTCCGTCGTTCTGGGAACGTGGAGACGAGACCCAAGACTGCCGCCGAAAGCGCTCCGCGTTGGCTGAGGCGGAGAGGAAGCGGGGCCACGCAGGGCCGCCGAGCGGAAGCGGTATCCTCACCGTCCCATGGCCGTCCAGCGACCCGACACCCTGTCCCGCGAGCGCGCGGGCGAGCTCGTCCGGGCGTGGGCCGGCGGGCGCCCCGGAGCGCTCGGCACGGTTCTCGGCCGCGTGACCGCCGTCGACCAGGTCGGCGTCCAGGAACGGGTCGCGAGTCTCCAAAGGCGGTCGATCAAGAAGGCCTCGAAGGTCTGGGCTCTCGACCTCGCGATCCGGATGATGGATCTGACCACCCTTGAAGGCCGCGACACGCCGGGCAAGATCCGGGCGCTGTGCGCCAAGGCGATGCATCCGCAGCCGGGCGACGCAACGATCCCGTCGGTGGCGGCGGTCTGCTGCTATCCGGCCCTCGTCGCGGACGCAAAGGAGGCGCTAAAGGGCTCGACCGTCAAGGTTGCGAGCGTCGCGACCGCCTTCCCCTCGGGCCAGTCGTTTCGCTCGATCAAGATCGCCGAGGTTCGCGAAGCAATCGAAGCGGGCGCCGACGAGATCGACATGGTCATTGATCGCGCCGCGTTCCTCTCCGGCGACTACGGCGCCGTGTTCGACGAGGTCGTCGACGTCAAGGAGGCGTGCGGGGAGACGCACCTGAAGGTGATCCTCGAGACCGGCGAGCTCGAGACGTTCGACAACGTCCGGCGCGCCAGCATCCTCGCCATGGCGGCCGGCGCCGACTTCATCAAGACCTCGACCGGCAAGGTGACGCCGGCCGCGACGCTGCCGGTGACGCTCGTGATGCTCGAGGCGATCCGTGACTTCGAAAAGGCCACCGGGCGAGCGGTCGGGATGAAGCCGGCCGGCGGGATCCGGACCGCGAAGGAAGCGATCCAGTACCTCGTGGTGCTGTATGAGACGCTCGGGCCGCGCTGGATGACTCCCGAGCGCTTCCGCTTCGGCGCGTCGAGCCTCCTCAACGACGTCCTGATGCAGATCGAGAAGGAACGGACCGGCGCCTACCAGGGCCCAGACCACTTCACCCTGGACTAGGGGCGGCGGGCGCAGGGCCTCTCAGGGTCCGGACCGCTTCACGCTGGAGCAGGCCCGCCGGGCGCGGTCCGGCGCCCGAGCCCCGAGCTGGGCCAAAAGGAGCCAGATGCCACCGCCGGTGGCGTTCGGAAACGCCGGACGGCCGCAGGATCCCCGACAACCGGCAGACGCGATCGAATTTGTCCCACGCCACGTTCGTTTCGGGATGAAATCCGGAGAGCTCGCCGCCACATAGGCCTGCAGGACCCTCAGGTTGTTCGCTTGTGCCACCGGCGGTGGAGTTCGGGAAACTTGGGGGTCCGGAGCGCGGGGTCCCGGCAGGCGGCGCGTCCTACTCGACCGCGCCGAACACGAGTGCGGCATTGAGGCCGCCGAATCCGAAAGACGTCGACAGAACGCGGCGGTAGGTTCCGGGCCGGCCCTCCGCGAGGACATTCGGGACCTGCACGGCCACCTCCGGGTCGAGGTTCGCGAGGTTCACGGTCGGCGGCGCCCAGCCGTCGCGGATCACGAGGGCGCAGATCGCCGCCTCGATGGCCCCGGAGGCGCCGAGCGGATGACCGTACAAAGCCTTCGTGCCGCTCATCGGGACCGTCGAGGCTCGGTTGCCGAGCGCGAGGCGGATCGCCCGGGCCTCGGCGACGTCGCCGATCGGGGTCGAGGAGG
>DAINSJ010000109.1:0-3463 GCA_036741375.1 Candidatus Limnocylindrales bacterium | reverse complement strand
AGCGCGAGGCGGATCGCCCGGGCCTCGGCGACGTCGCCGATCGGGGTCGAGGAGGCGTGGGCATTCACGTAGTCGATCTCGTCGGGCTCGACGCCTCCGTCGACCAGCGCGATGGAGGCGGCCCTCGCCGCCTCGAGGCCGTCGGCTCGAGGCTGGACCATGTGATAGGCGTCCGAGGTCGCCCCGTAGCCGAGGATCTCGGCGTACGGCCGCGCGCCACGCCGAGCGGCGATCTCGGCCTCCTCGAGCACGAGCAGCGCGGCGCCCTCGCCCATGACGAACCCGTCCCGAGCCGCATCGAACGGCCGGGCGGCCTGCTCGGGTCGATCGTTCGAGTGGGACGACAGGGCCCGGATGATGTCGAACGCCCCGAACGCGAGGGGGCTGAGCGGGACCTCGGCGCCGCCGGCGACGGCCCCGTCGATCGTGCCGTCCCTGATGGCTCGAAATGCCTCGCCGAGGGCCACCGCGCCGGACGCGCAGGAGTTCGCCGTCGAGAGGATCGGGCCGCGGACGTCGAGGGCGATGCCGAGGTTCGCCGGCGCCGCTCCACCGAACACGGCGAGCGCGAGGTTCGGGGCGACGGTCCGGATGCCGCCTGCGAGATAGCGCTCGTGCTGGGCCTCGGCGTACGCGATGCCGCCGAGGGCGCTGCCGAGATAGATCCCGATGCGTTCCCTCTCCGCGGCGCCGGCAACGCCGGGCGCGAGCCCCGCGTCCTCGAGCGCCAGCCGCCCGGCAACCAGCCCGAACTGGCTGAACCGCTCGAGCTGCCGCGCGGTCTTCGGCGGCATGTGGTCGAGAGCGTCGAAGTCGTCGATCTGGGCGGCGACCTGAGAGCGGAACGCCGATGGATCGAAGCGGTCGATCCGGCGAACCGGAGATCGGCCAGCCCGCACGCCGTCCCAGAACGCCACCCGGCCCGTCCCGACAGGCGTGATGATGCCGAGACCGGTGATCCAGACGCGACGCGGCCGGCTCACGAGACCGCGCTCGTGGCTTCCGCGATCGACTTGAAGGTGGCCAGCGTTCGGCCCGCGATCGGTCGGACGAACAGCCGATCGACGATCGTCGCCCAGGGCCTGATCCGCGGTTTGAAGTCGTGCTCGATGGCAACCCGGCAGCCGTCAGCCGTCGGTTCGATTCGCCAGGTCACATCCATCCCACCGGTCGGGCCGCCGACGTGGCGGAACCGAAGCCGGCGTTCCGCCGCTTCAGTCCAGGTGAGGGCCCGCCAGGCAACCGGCACGCCCAGCCCCAGCCACGGGACCAGGGTCCGGACGGCGACGAACCGGGCAAGGGCCGCGCCGCCGTCGGCCCGGCGTTCGACGCGGACGGAAACGTAGTGCGGCAGCAGGCTCGGCCAGCGCTCAACATCGCGGGCCAGTCGGAAGACGAGATCCGACGGGGCGGCTACCTCCGTCGAGATGATCGACGTCATGGCCGCAGGAGCGCGGCGAGGTACCGCGGATCCAAGGCCCGGGCGGCCGGCGCGAGATCGCCCATCACGAGGCCCATTGTCTCGCGCACGCCTGCTCTCGACGCCAGGCGTCGGGCCGCATAGCCGAAGAGCGGCGGCCGGACGAGAAAGGCCTGGACGACGCGACTCACCACGTCCTTCGCCCCGAACTGGGCACGCATCGCCCGGTCGTATGCGAATAGCGACCGGGAGTCGCCGGCGGCGAGGGCCGCGGCGATCGCTTCGGACGCGAGCTCGGCGGAGACGATCGCGCGGTGGAGACCCTCGCCTGTGAACGGATCGAGGAAGCCGGCCGCATCGCCGACGAGCACCCAGCCCTCGCCGCCGCGGCGGGTCACGCGGTGCCCGAGAGGCGCGATACCGGCGATCGGATCCAGCGGCTGCCACGCGAGGGCGGGCGACGTGTCGCCGGTCGGCAGTCGCTCGACGATGCCGCGCGCAACCTCGGAAGCACCGTGGACCCGCAGGAACTCGGACCACGATCGACCGAGGACGATCCCGACGTTGACGCGCCCGCCCGGCACCGGCGCGAGGCCGGCATAGCCGTCGTCGATGATGACCATGCGCGCGTCGTGGCTGGCGTCTCCCTGCGGATCCGGCAGGTGGAAGCTCAGCCCGACGCGATGGCCAAGCGGCGAGGGCCGACCGACACCGGCGGCGCGCGCGACCACCGAGCGGAGCCCGTCGGCCCCGACGACGACGCGGGCGACGACGGGCTCGGCGGCTCCCGCGAGGATCAGTTGCTGGAGCGCGGGCGGATCGCCCTGGACCGGGCCAAGATCGACACGTTCCACGTGTGCGCCGAGCCGGACGTCGACGCCCGCCTCGCGGGCTCGCCCCAGGAGGAGCTCGTCTAAAGCGGCGCGGTCGATCCCGACCGCCGAATCGTCCATGGAGCCCGAGCCGCCGTAGGTGAGCCGGAACGAGACGCCCTGCCGCGTCTCGACTCGCATTGCCGGGATTGGCCGCAGGATTCGTCGCAGATCGGACTCGTCGAGGCCGACTCGACGCAGCGCGGCGGTCGCGGCCGGCGACGTGAAGACCCCGCAGGCACGCCAGCGCCACGCCGGCGAGCGTTCGAGGAGCACGACCTTGAGGCCGGCACGCGCCAGGAGCGACGCGGTGATCGCGCCCGCCGGGCCGCCGCCGATGATCGCGACGTCGGCGACATCGGCTACATCGGCCGTCATGCCGGCATGGCAGCGAGCGCCCAGCGATGGCCCACGAATCCGATCTCCTCGTCCACGACGCGCAGGCCTGCCCCCGTGACGAGCTCCCGCGCCTCTGCGAGTGAATACGCTCTCCGGACCGACAGTGGACCATCGTGCCGCGTGAACGGGTTGCGCGTGATCACATGAAGCAGAACCCACGCACCCACCCACGCCAACCGCCCTCGGGCGAGGTCGTTCAGCACGATGCCGTGCCGGGCCACCCGGGCCATCTCGCGGAGGAGGACGGCCGCCTCGGCGGGTTCGAGGTGGTGCAGGACGAGCGAGGCATGAGCGATGTCGAACGAGCGGTCGTCGAACGGCAGCGTCCGCCCGTCCGCGATGCGGAGCGTGAGCCCGTCCGTCGCGAGGACCCCGGGACGCTCGCGCCCGGCTGCTGCCAGCACCTCGGCGCGATTGTCGATGCCGAGCACCGTCAGCCGGCGGTCCGCGAGGCGCCAATTCGCGATCAGCCCAATCGGGATGTCCGCCCCGCCCGTTCCGACGTCGAGCAGGCTCACCGGCTGATCGAGCGGCACGCCGGCCGCCTCGACGAGGGCATCGACTGCCTGTCGACTGAGCGCAAGACCGCCGAGCCACCGGTTGATGCGCCGCAGGTCCCGGAGGTTGCCCTCGAGGACCGGCTCGTCGGTCAGGTCGCCGTCGAGGAGCTCCCGGGCGCCTGCCAGTCGTTGCATCCGATCATGATGCTCGTGCCCGTCCGGGCCGGTCGCGGTCAGGCGTTCGCGGTCGCCAGCTCGTCGGCGATTCCGTC
>DAINSJ010000108.1:0-5879 GCA_036741375.1 Candidatus Limnocylindrales bacterium | reverse complement strand
ATGCCGGGACGAACGACGGCATCGTCGTCAACGGCCAGTCGTCGGTGATGCGGACAGCCGGAATCCAGCGCGTCTGGATCACGCCGCGCGAGGTCGCTGCGTCCGAGGATGCGCTCGCGGCCATCGCGGACGCCGAGATCATCGTTCTCGGGCCGGGCAGCCTCTATACCTCGGTCTTGCCGGTGCTGCTCGTGCCCCAGATCCGCGAGGCGGTGGCGAACGCGAGCGCGATTCGCCTCTACGTCTGCAACGTCGCGACCCAGACCGGCGAGACGACGGGCTACGACCTCTCGAACCACGTCGAGGCGCTCCTGGCGCACACGCTGCCGGGCCTCATCGACATCGTCCTCGCGAACGACCGGCTCGATCTCGCCGATGCCACCCGGCGCGCCCAGGCGGTGGCCCTCCGCTGGCCGCCCGCCGTCGAGCCCGTGCCCCACCTCGCCACCGACGATGTAGCGGACGAGGACGATCCGCACCACCACGACCCCGCTCGTCTCGCCGCGGCGATCCTCCGGGCGTGCGAGCGCGAGGCGCCGTCGCTCCGCCGCGAGCGTGTGGCCCGCTCGGCCTGACGCCGATTCCGCACCCCGGCGCCGCGTGACTGCCGCCGATCGGGATCTCGTGGCCGCGATGCGGGCCGAGCTCGCCTCCATCGACCCGGTTCGCGCTTGCGATCGACAGGCGGAGCGAATCGGACTGGGGCCGGTCACGGGTCGGGGGCGCGATCCCGTGATCGGGCGGCTCGCGGTCCGCCTGGCCCGCGGCGCGGGCGGCGGGGCGGTCGCGACGGCCGCAACCGCCGCGGACGGGCCGTTCGACTGGGGCGCGCGACCCGACCACTGCCGGCTCGCCTGGCTGCGGGGCCGGTTCCTCTCCCATGGCTCGATGAGCATCGCCAATGGCCGGACTCATCTGGAGTTCATGGTCACCCCCGGCGAGGCGCCGGTGCTCGCGGCATGGCTGGCGTCCATCGGGATGCCCGCCTCGTGGCGGCTCCGCCGTGATCGAGGCGTCGTCACGTGGAAGAGCGCGGAGACCGTTGGCTTGTTCCTGCGCCGGATCGGTGTCGGGCCGAGCCTCCTCGAGCTCGAGGCCAGGCAGGTCTCGCGGACGCTCCGGGGCGAGCTGAACCGGATCATCAACGCCGAATCCGCGAACCTGGGCCGAACGGTCGCGGCCGCCGGGCGCCAGCTCGCGGCGATCGACGCCCTCGAGGCCGACGGCCGCCTCGGTCGCGAGCCGATCTCAGTTCGGACCGTCGCGGCGGCGCGCCGGGAGACGCCCGAGGCAACGATCACGGACCTCGCGGATCGCCTCGGCGTCCACCGATCGGCGGTCCAGCGGTCGCTGGAACGGGTGGAGCGACTCGCCCGACGGCCTCTGGCATGATTCGGCGGATGCGCCACGTGATCGTCGCCGGCAACTGGAAGATGAACACCACGCCGGCCGACGCGGCCGAGCTGGCTCGAACGATCGCGACGCGGACGCGCGAATCGGGCGTTATCCGGGTCCTGTGCCCGCCATTCGTCTGCCTCGCCGCGGTGGGCGACGCGCTGCGTGGCTCGGAGGTGGAGGCGCCGGACGGGCGCGGGGTCGCGGTCGGGGCCCAGGACGTCCATCACGAGCCGGCCGGCGCCTACACCGGCTCGATCTCCGCGCCGATGCTGGCCGGCCTCGCCACGTGGGTGATCGTGGGCCACTCCGAGCGCCGCCGCGACGTCTGCGAGACCGACGAGCTCATCGGCCGCAAGCTCCTCGCGGCCCGGGCGCACGGACTCCGGGCCATCCTGTGCGTCGGCGAGCAGCTCGACGAGCGCGAGGCCGGCCGCGCGGTCGAGGTCGTCGATCGGCAGGTTCGCGGCTGCCTGGCCGGCGCCGATCCGGCGCGTTTCGGGATCGAAGACGACCTGCCGTGGCTGACGATCGCGTATGAGCCGGTGTGGGCGATCGGGACCGGGCGGACGGCTCGCGGCTCGGACGCGAACGAGATGGCCGGCGCGATTCGCGCCTCGCTTGCGAGCCTTGGCTTCGGATCGCTCGCCGAGCAGGTCCCGGTGCTGTACGGCGGCAGCGTGACATCGTCCTCGATCGATGAGTTTCTGACCGAACCAGGGATCGACGGCGCGCTCGTGGGTGGCGCATCGCTCAAACCCGATGAGATGGCCGGGATCGTGGCGCGCGCGGGCCTGACCGCGGCCGCCCGAGCCGGTCGAGCGACCGCGTGAGCGACCCCGGCAGCGGCGCGGGGGCGGACGGCGGAAATTCCGCCGGGACCGATGGCGGTCCCCGGAGGCCGCGGCCGATCATCCTCGTGGTACTCGATGGGTTCGGGATCGGCCGGGACCCGACGGCCGACGCGATTCGGGCCGCGGACATGCCCGCCTGGCGAGGGATGCTCGGGCGTTGGCCGCACGCCGAGCTCCAGGCATCGGAGGAGGCCGTCGGCCTGCCGGCGGGCCAGATGGGCAACTCGGAGGTGGGCCACCTGAACCTTGGCGCCGGTCGTCCGGTGCTCCAGGACCTGCCCCGGATCGGCACCGCTATCGCCGACGGCTCGTTCTTCGAGCGCCCGGCGCTCATCGAAGCGTGCGACGCCGCCGTGCGGGGCAGCGGTCGCCTCAGCATCGTCGGGCTGATTGGTCCAGGCGGCGTTCACGCGAACGACCGCCACCTCGTCGCGCTCGCCGAGCTGGCGGCGCGCCGGAATGTCACCGAGGTTCGCGTTCATGCGCTCCTGGACGGCCGGGACACGGCGCCGCGTTCCGCGATCGAGTTCATCCCGGACCTCGAGCGCCGCCTCGCGGCCGCCCATCCCGATGCCAGCATCGCTACGGTCGGCGGCCGCTATTTCGGAATGGACCGCGACCAGCGCTGGGACCGGACGGAGCTCGCCTACGACGCGATCGTGTTCGGTGTGGGGGAACACGCGCCCGACGCGACCGCCGCGGTCTCGGCCGCCTACGACCGCGGCGAGAACGACGAGTTCGTCCGGCCGACGGTCATCGACGGGGTCGACGGCGGGCTGCACGACGGCGAGCCGATCATCCACCTGAACTTCCGGGCCGACCGGGCCCGGCAGCTGACGCACGCCCTGGCCGACACCGACTTCACCGCGTTCGACCGCACCGGTCCGAACGGCGAGCACCCGCCGGGCGACCTCGTCGTCGTGACGATGACGGAGTACGAATCGGGGCTCCCGGTCGCGGTCGCCTTCCCGCCCGAGGAGGCGCGGTCCCTCGCCCAGGCCTTCTCGGAGGCGGGCTGGCGCCAGTTCCATGTCGCGGAGACCGAGAAGTACGCCCACGTGACGTACTTCTTCAACGGCGGCCGCGAGGAGCCGTTTCCGGGCGAGGAGCGGCGCCTCGTTCCGAGCCCCCGGGTAGCGACCTACGACCGCCAGCCCGAGATGAGCGCGGAGGGCGTCACCGACGAGCTCGTCGCGGCGATCACCTCGGACCGCTATGACTTCATCCTCGCGAACTTCGCGAACCCCGACATGGTCGGCCACACCGGCATGTGGGCCGCGACCGTCCTGGCCATCGAGTTCGTCGACGGTTGTCTCGCCCGGATCTCCGACGCGGCTCGGGCCCTCGATTCCCGGGATCCCGACGGTCCCGGGTCCCTCCTCGTGATCACCTCGGATCATGGCAACGCGGATCAGCTGAAGGCCGCCGATGGCAGCGTTCTCACGGCTCATTCGCTCAATTCCGTGCCGGTCCTCTTCGTGGGCCGGGCGGTCCAGGGGCGGGCGCTCCACGACGGTGTTCTCGCAGATGTCGCGCCGACGATCCTCGAGCTGGCGGGGCTGCCGGGGTGGCCGGAGATGACTGGCCGCTCGCTCCTCGAGGGTGGTCCGGCATGAGCCCGTGCTACCATCCGACGCCGTTGCCCTGGGAGGTTCTCCGCACGTGAATCCCGCTCTCGCCTTCGGTCAGCTGATCGTCGCCATCGCTCTGACGTTCTCGATCCTGCTGCAGTCCCGCGGCTCCGGGCTCGGTGGCACCTTCGGCGGCGACTCGGCCGTCTACCGCAGCCGGCGCGGCATCGAGCGACGGCTCTGGCAGTTCACGATCGTCCTGATCGTGCTCTTCTCGCTCTTCTCGCTCTCGTCCTTCCTGCTCTCGCCGTCCAACCCGTAGCCGCGCCGTCGGACGCGACGGACGACCGATGACGTTGCGGGATCGCGGCCTCATCGCCGCCCTGTCGGTCGCCCTCGTCGCGCTCACGATCGCGTCGCTGGCTCCGTCGCTCGAGGGCACCCACGAGGTCGGCGCCCAGCCGTCGAGGCTGCCGCTCGGCCGGCCCTACATCGAGGGCGTCCTCGGTCATGCGACGAACGCCAGCCCATTCGGCGCGCGCTCGCCGGCGGATCGGGACCTCGTGGCTCTCGTCTTTCGGGGGCTGGTGCGGCTGGGTCCGGGCAACGCGATCGTGCCCGACCTCGCGAGCCGTTGGGAGGTCGACCCGAGCGGGGCCGCCTGGACATTCCACCTTCGCCCCGGGCTGACCTGGCAGGATGGCCAGCCGCTGACGGCCGACGACGTCGTATTCACCGTCCAGACGCTCAGCGACGCCGCGTACATCGGCCCGGGGGCAGCCTCCTGGCGCGAGGTCACCGCCACCGCCGTCGACCCGCTGACGGTGACGTTCCAGCTCGACACCCCGCTCGGCGGCTTTCTCGTGGCCGCGACGCAGCCGATCGCGCCGGCCCACCTCCTGGCCGCGATCGCCCCGGCCGACCTGCCGAACGACCCGTTTGGGCGCCACCCGATCGGATCGGGGCCATTCCGCCTCGCATCCCTCAACGCATCGGGCGCGGTACTGGAGCCCGCCACGGGGCTGGACGTCCTGCCGGGCGACGGCGGCGGACCGACCTTCAGGACGCCGCCCCCGACCGATTCGCTGGGCTCGAGCCCAGCGCCGCCGCCGCCGCGCGATCCCGTGCCGTACCTGAGCGGGATGGAGTTCCTGTACTACGACGACGTGCCGAGCCTGCAGGCCGCCTGGGACGACGGTGTGCTCGACGCCGCGTCGGGCCTGCCGCCGGCCGACGCCCTGGCGCTCGGGGCGGGCGCGGGGGCGCGGATCGTCCGCTATCCCGGCTCGACCCTGCTGGCCGTCGAGCTGAACCTGCGACCCGCCCGGGCCGAGTTCCGCGACCCGGCCGTCCGGCGGGCGCTCCTCGCGGCGATCGACCGCGACGCGATCGTCGCCGGCGTCCTCGGCGGCCTTGGCAGGCGAGCCGATTCGCTCATCCCGCCGAGCTCGGATTTCTTCGCCGCGGCGGCGAGCCCGCCGATCGCGTCGGGAGCCGCAAAGGCGCGGGCCGCGTTGACCGCCGCGGGTTGGAAGCGATCCGGCACGAGCTGGATCCCGAAGAGTGCGAAGAAGCCGATCCTCATCGAGGTCCTCAGCCCGGACTCGAGCGCCAATCCGATCGCCTTCGCCGTCGCGGCGGATGTCGTGGCTGCCTGGCGGGCGATCGGCCTCGATGCCAGGGCGGTGGCCTTGCCCGTGACGGTGTCACTCGCGGATCGCCTTCGCACTGGCGTCTACCAGGCCGCGGTCGTGCCACTCGTCATCGGGCTCGACCCCGACCTCTACCCGCTCCTCGCTTCGAGCCAGACGCGAACCGGGGGCGCGAACGTCTCGGGGCTGCAGGACCAGGCCCTCGATCGGCTCCTCACGACGGCTCGGGCACCGACCCCTGCTGGCGGCCGACAGGCGGCCTACGCGGCCCTCCAGAAGGCCCTGAACGCCGGGACATTCATGCTCCCGATCGCCTTCCGGGACGAGGTCGTCGTGCTCCGCGACACCGTCGCGGGACCGGTCGCGAGGCCCATCGTGACCTCCGGGGACCGGTTCTGGGACGTGCT
>DAINSJ010000107.1:0-5959 GCA_036741375.1 Candidatus Limnocylindrales bacterium | reverse complement strand
CGGCTGGATCGTCGGCCACATGGCCTGGCAGGAGCAGCGCTACTGGCTGACCCGCCTGTCCGGCTCGACGCCGGTGCCGGTCCTGAATGAGCTCGTCGCGAACGGCGGGCCGGCGACCACGCCGCCGCTCGCGGAGATGCTCGAGGCCTGGCGCACGGTGACGGCAGAAGCCGATCCCGTGCTGGATGCCCTCGACGAAGCCGCGATGACAACCGACCTGCCGGCGCCGGGACCGGCTCGGCAGCTGGGCAATGCCATCCAGCGGGTGACGTACCACTACTGGTTCCACACGGGCGAGGTTCTCGCCATTCGCCAGATGCTCGATCACCCGAGCCGGCCCGAGTTCGTCGGCGACATCGACGGAGAGGCGCCCTATCGTCTGTCCGGAGCCTCTTGACCCGGACGTACATTCCGCAGGAGATCCTGGCCGCGGCCCACGAGCGATCGGCCGCGCGGGTGGCTAGAGACTGGGAGGCCGCCGACCGCCTTCGCGGCGAGATCGAGGCGGCCGGCTGGTGCGTCATCGACGCGGGGACCGATTTCCGGCTGGAGCTCGCCCATGCGCCGGATCTCGAGGATGCCGGGCAGGTGCGCTACGGCCGATCGGCGGCGGTGCCGAGCCGGCTCGACGAGGGGCCACAGGGCCTCGCCACGGTCGTGCTGGTGGCCACAGATGACGAAGCCGGGGTTGCCAGGGCCGTGGCCGGACTGCGGGCTGCCGCCCCGAGGGGCACCTCGATCGTGGTCGTCGACGACGCCTCGGATGCCGGCGTTGCGGATCCGGAGGAGTCCGTCGAGGTCGTGTCGACGAGCGCCCGACTCGGCCAGGGCGCGTCCTGGAACATCGGCATCCGGCGCGCGAGCGCCCCGATCGTGATCCTCCTCGACGCGAGCATCGAGCCGACGGGCGATGTCGTATCGCCGCTCGTCGCCGCACTCGATGATCGAGCGGCGGCCGTGGCGGGGGCATTCGGGCTCGTGACAGACGATCTCCGCCGCTTCCACGAGGTGGAATCGGGGCCCGCCGCGGCGATCGAGGGCTACCTCATGGCGTTTCGGCGGGCCGACGCCTCGGCGCGCGGGCCGATCGACGAGCGCTTCGAGTTCTATCGGAACCTTGACATCTGGTGGAGCCTCGTGCTCCGGGACGAGGGCGCCGATGTCGCCCCGCGCCGCGCTGTCGTCGTTCCGGGCCTGCCCCTCATCCGGCACGAGCACCAGGCGTGGGAGCGGACGCCGCCGCCGGAGCGGGAGCGGCTTTCGAAGCGGAACTTCTATCGAGTCCTGGACCGGTTCGGGGCACGCCAGGACCTGGCAGTCCCCGGCGACTAGCCAGAGTCCGATTCGTCCCGGATCGGCTGCCAATCGCTCGACCCGTCGGCGCGGTCGATCGGCTCGACACCGAGATCCCGGAGCGCCGCGCGAAGCCGGTCGGCCTCGGTCCAGTTGCTGGCGGCGCGGGCCCGGGCGCGAGCGGCCAGGAGGGGCTCTGCCACGGCCGGCAGGCGACTTGCGGCGTCGGGCGGGCGTCCCTCCCACACCCGCTCGAGATCGAGCCCCAGAACGAAGTCCATGTCGAGGAGGAGCCAGCGCCGCTCGCCGGCAGGGATATCAGCGGCCAGGACCGACCTAGCAAGCCGCAGTGCGGCCGGAAGATCGAGATCATCGTCGATGGCGGCCACGAAGATGTCATGAAAGGAGCGTCCGGCCGCGGAGAGGGGAGCGCCCGGCGCCTCCGCGCGATCCGCCAACGAAAGCCCAGGCGTCCCGGCAACCTGCCCGTGGCCCGCGAGGCCGTCCGCGCGACCCAAAGGTCGCGCCGGCGCCGTGCCCGCGCGCAGGGCCGGCGGGGCGCCCCACGGGCCGTCAATCGGCGGCGGTCCGAGCGCCCGTAGGCCCGCGCGCAGGGAGGCCAGGCCCGCGGCGGCCGCGGCGACCGATCGATCGGAGTAGTCGAGCTTGCGGCCGTACCGCGCCGTCAGGCAGAGGTAGCGGAACGCGAGCGGGTCGATGCCCGCGTCCTCGAGCTCCGTGATCCGCTGGAAGTTCCCGGCCGACTTCGCCATCTTGCGACCGCTCATCAGGAGGTGGGCGCCGTGGATCCAGAGGTTCGCCGGCGGCCCGCCGACGATCGGCGCCGACTGGGCGATCTCGTCCTCGTGGTGCGGGAAGACGTTGTCCTCGCCGCCGGTGTGGATGTCGAAGTGCGGCCCGAGGTGCCGGAGCGCCATCGCCGAGCACTCGAGATGCCAGCCCGGGAAACCCTGGCCCCAACGCGGCGTGGGCCACGACAGGAGGCGGCCCTCGCCGGCGGCTTTCCAGAGCGCGAAGTCGGCGGGGTCGCGCTTGTCGCCTTCGACCTCGCCGCGGTGACCGGCGCGAAGCTCGGCGAGCGTGTTGCCCGAGAGCGAGCCGTAGCCCGGGAACGACGCCACCGCGTAGTACACGTTTCCGGCGTCCGTGGCATAGGCGTGGCCGAGATCTTCGAGGCGCTCCGCGAGATCGACCATCTCGGGGATGTGGTCGGTGGCCCGCGGATAGTCGTGGGCCGGGAGGAGGTTGATCCGGGCCGCGTCCTCGTGGAACGCGGCCTCGTAGGCGTCGGCGATCTCCGCGGCCGTCCGGCCCTCCAGGCCCGCAGCGACGAGCATCCGGTCCTCGCCCTGGTCGAAGCGCTCGTCGCGCAGGTGGCCGACGTCGGTGATGTTCTGGACGTGCAGGACGTCGATCCCGTGGTAGAGGATCACGCGCCGGATGAGGTCGGCGAGGAGGAACGTCCGGAGGTTGCCGACGTGGGCGAAGCGGTACACCGTCGGCCCGCAGGTATACATCCCGATTCGGCCGCTTTCGATCGGCACGAGGGGTTGCACGGCACGACTCAGCGTGTCGTGGAATCGCGGCGTCATCGGACCCGGGCAGCCCCTCGAACATTTGGCATCCGGCCGAGCCTAACGAGAACGAGGGCGGCTCGTTAGCAGATGCGGGGCCTCGCGCCGAACATCGTTCCCCCGGCGAGGCGACGCGAGGCCCTTTTCCTTCTCAGACGCCAGGTTCCCGCATACTCGCGCCATGCGCCAGTGGGCCTGCGTCGTCGCCCTCCTCCTCGGCTTCGCCGGCGACGGCTACGTCTGGTCCGCGCGGGCCCGGCTCCCGATCGCGATCGTGCGCCAGATCGATATCCCTCGGGGTCGCCGGACCGTCCAGACCCCGGATTGGTGGCGGCGCTGATCGAACGCCGGACAGGCCGACGCCTCGGCACCGTCGGCGCGTTCCTCACGATCGTCACGCTGGTTGGCCTCGCCCTCTTGCGAGCCGTCAGCCCGGCGCACGCGGCCGCGCGCTCTGACGTGCGGATCTTCATCTCGCAGCCGACGACCCTCGATCCGGCCGCGCAGGGCGATATCGAGAGCGCGGCCGTCGCAGCGCAGGTCTTCGAAACGCTCACGACCTTCGACGCGAAGCTCGTCCTCCGACCCGCGCTCGCCGCCGCGTGGAGCGTGTCGAGCGATGGCCGCCAGGTCACGTTTCATCTCCGGCCCGGAATCAGGTTCTCGGATGGGCGGGCGATCGGCGCGCAGGACGTCGTCAGGAGCTGGCTGCGGATCATCGATCCGGCCGCGCCCTCACCGCTGTCGGCACTCATCCTCGACGTCCACGGCGCACGGGACCACCTGTCCGGCGCGGCGACGGATCCAGCGCAGGTCGGGATCCGGGCCAGCGGCTCGGACGTGATCGTCGACCTGGATCGGCCGGGATCCGACTTCCCGTCGATCGTCGCGTCGCCGACCTTCGCCGTGCTTCCGCCCCAGGACTGCGCCGCGACCGGCCGGACGCTTGATGTGTGCGACGTCGCCAGCGGGGCCTACCGCGTGACCGCGACGAGCAAGACGGAGATCACCCTGACCGTGAATGACCACTATTGGGCCGGCACGGCGACGATCCCGACGGTCCATCTCCTGACCGACATCGGTGGCCGGAGCCCGGTCGCCGCCTTCGAGGCCGGCGACATCGACTACACCCCGATCGCCGCCAACGACGCGTCCTGGATCGCCTACGACGCGAAGCTCGGGCCGCAGCTTCGAACGGTGCCGTCGCTGGCCCTGACGTACCTCGGCTTCGACACGCGGCGAGCCCCATTCGACAACGGGCTCGTTCGGCGGGCCATCGGCGCCGCCGTGGACTGGACCCGGATCGTGACGCTCGGGGCATCCGGCAGCCAGGTGCCTGCCGGCTCGATGGTTCCGCCCGGCGTACCCGGCGGTGGCGACAAAACGTGGCTGCCGGCCCACGATCCCGCGCTCGCCCGGTCGCTCCTGGCCCAGGCGGGCTATCCCGGCGGCGCCGGCTTCCCGGACATCGCGTTCGGGGCGGGCGGCGGGCCATACGCGGAGGGAATCGCGGCGGACCTCAAGCGGGAGCTCGGGATCACGATCCGGATCGAGGAGCACGGCGACTATTTCAAGCGTCTGTCGCAGGACCCACCCGCGATGTGGACCCTCGGCTGGATCGCCGACTATCCCGGCGCCAACGACTTCCTCGGCGTGCTCCTCGGGAGCGACAGCGCCGACGACTACGGGGGCTGGTCGTCCAAGCCGTTCGATCAGGCAGTGACCGATGCCCTGGCGGCCGCCGACCCGACTGCCGCGCAGGCCGCGTTCGAGCGAGCGCTCGCGGTCGTCCAGTCGGACGTGCCGGCCGTGCCGCTGGCCTATGGGGACGGCTGGGCACTCTCCCGGACTGGGCTCCTCGGGGCCGGCGAGAATGGCCTCGGAATCCAGCGCATGGCCGGGCTCGCGTGGGCGCCATGAGCCCGCTGGCCCGCAGACTGCTTGCCGTCGTCCTTGCCGCCGGGGTCGCCGCGGCCGGCGCGCCGTTTGCAACCGGCGTTCGCGCTGCGGGCGTCGTGTCGTTCGGCGCACCCACCATCCGGTCGACCTTCCAGGTCGGGATCGACGTCGATGAGGCGGTCACGCTGCCCGCCTCGGTCCACCGGATCGAAGCTCTGGTCCACACGGGCAGCGATACGCGGGTGCTCGCGGAGGACGTGCCGATCCCGGCCAGCGGCGCTGGCCCGACGAGCCTCACCTACCACCTCGCCGCGCCGGCGGGCCAGCTGCTGCCGAACACGCTGGTCCAGGTCCACTTCCGGGTGACGCTCGCCGATGGGACGACCGAGGAGGGGCCGCTCGCGTCGGTCCGCTACCAGGACACCCGGTTCGCCTGGAAGACCCTGACCGGCACGATCGTGCGCGTCCACTGGGCCCAGGGCGACGACGCCTTCGGGCAGCGTGCCCTCCAGATCGGCGACAAAGCCGTCGCCGACACCAGTCGGCTTCTCGGAGTGACGGAGACCTCGCCGATCGACTTCTTCATCTACCCGGACACCAAGTCGTTCTACGACGTCCTCGGGCCTGCCGCGCGCGAGAATGTCGGCGGTGTCGCGTTTCCCGACATCCGAACGCTCCTCGCGAACATCGGCCCCAACGCCGTGAACGACGCCTGGGTTGGGATCGTGATCCCGCACGAGCTCACCCATCTCGTCTTCGGCACGGCCGTCGACAACCCGTACCACGCCCCGCCGCACTGGTTCAACGAGGGCCTGGCCGTGTATCTCTCGCAGGGCTACGACTCTGGTGACCGGACGCAGGTGGCGAACGCCGTGGGGGATCGATCGATCATGCCGCTGGCCGCGCTCGATGGGCAGTTCCCGACGACGGCCGACCGGTTCAGCCTGGCGTACGCCGAGAGCGTCTCGGCGATCGACTACCTGATCCGAACCTACGGCCAGGCCGCGCTGGTGACGCTGATCCATCGCTGGGGCGGCGGCGTGTCGGATGACGAGGCGTTCCAGGCGGCCCTCGGTCTCGACGTCGCCGGCTTCCAGGCCGGCTGGCTCCGCGCCATCGGCGCGCCCGTGCCCAGCCCGGTCGGGCCGCAGCCCGCGCCGCCCGGACCCGTT
>DAINSJ010000106.1:0-6006 GCA_036741375.1 Candidatus Limnocylindrales bacterium | reverse complement strand
AGCCGAGAGCCGTCTCGGCGGCAATCACGCCTTCGAGGCCAGGCGAGTACGTCCGGCCGTCGGCGGCCGGCTTGGGCGGTGCCACGCGGTTGGTCATGGGTCGGATGGTAGTCGCGGTCGCCGAAAGGCCGCGCTGCGAATGGCCGCCGGGCCGCTACGGCGCCGGGCTGTTCGGGTCGCTTTCCGGTTCTGCGGCGGCTCCGGGCTCGCCCTCGCGCTCGATCCGATCGAGGACCATCTGGGCCGTGCCGCTGAGCTTGCCCACCGATTCGAGGTCCAGCGGCCCGGATCGATCGGGGTTGCGGTTGCCGAGGTATTCCACGGCCGCCACCGCGACGATCCCGCCGAGCGCGACGAGGCCCGCAGGACCGCCCGCGACGGCCGCGACGTTCGCGCCGCTAGCCATGCCCTGGGTGGGACTCGGGCCACGCATGCGGATGGGCTGGGCATCGAGTGCCGCGAGGGCGGGGTGGACGTCCGTGACGCCCGGGATGACCACGCCGCCGAGGGACTCCCGCTGGGCGAGCGCGGCGCCGCATGCCGGACAGTGGGTCGCACTGGGCGCCGCGCTGGCGGAACACCAGGCACAGGTGCGGTCGGCGTGGGTTTCCACAGCTTCGGTCATCGCCGCGCCAGCATACGGGCGCCGTCTAGCCGTCCAGGAAGGCCTCGACCGCGGCCACGAACTCGGCGACGTGCGTGTGGTGGGCCGCGTGCGCCGCGCCCTCGATCGTCACGACCTCCGCGTCGGCCAGCCGATCGGCAAACGCCCGGGTACCAACGCCGAACGGCGACCGGCTCGTCCCGCCGAGGATGAGCAGGACCGGGACCCGCACCGCGGCGAGGGCCTCGATCGACGCCCCCGGGCTCGTCTCCGCCTCCAGCTCTCGCAGGATCGTGTGCGCGGCCGCGACGCGTGTCGGCCAGACAGGCTCTGCGCGGTACCGATCGAGCTCCGCATCGGACATGCCGACGACGCCGGCGAGGAAGCCCGACAGCGCCGCATCCGGATCGCCCCGTGCCAGCGAGGCTCGGACCGCCTCGAGGAGGCCGTCGGGGCGGTAGGAGCTGCCTGCAGGGACCGGAGCCCCTTCGTACGCGACGACCTTGCCGATCGCGTCGGTCAGGAGGCTGGCGCCGAGGGCGCATCGCCCGCCGTACGAGTGGCCGAGCACGTCGACTCGACCGCCCAATCGCGCGGCCGAGTCCTCCGCGACCGCCGCGATGTCCTCGAACTCCCGCTCGATGGCGTACGTCGCGCCGTCGCCGGACGCCCCGCGTCCCCGGCGGTCGATCGCCAGCACGCGGCGCGTTCTACCGAGGAGCGGCGCGACCGCCCGGAAGGTCGTGTGGTCAGCTGTCGCTCCGTGAACGAGGATCAGCGGCGGCTGCGGACCGTCGCTGCCGGCCTCGAAGGCGGCGATAGGTGTGGCGTCCTTCGATCGGACGTGGCGGGTCGGCCCTTCCGGGAAAGGACCGCGGATCGCGGCAATCGAGGCGTTCGAAGGCGCCGCTGCCGGACGATCGGTCAACGAGGCAGCTTCGCGGCCGCCGCCTCATCGAGCAGCCAGACGGCGTTGGGCCGGCGGGCGTGCTGACTCGGCCATCGTGACGCGTCGCGGGTTCCGCCCAGAACCTCCGCGAGCACGTCGGCCTTGCCCGCGCCGAACGCCACGACCAGCACGAGGCGCGCCGCCGCGAGGAACGCCGGATGAAGGCTGACGCGGGCGACGTGCGGCTCGATGTGCTCGGGCGCCGGGATCCCGGCCACCCACGGCTCGCCGCTCGGGTCGAACACCTGCGAGCCGGGGAACACGGAAAGGATGTGCCCGTCGGCGCCGATCCCCGAGAGGACCACGTCGAAGACGGGAATGCCACCCGCTTCGGGCAGTTTGGTCGCCCGCAACTCCTCGTCGTACGCGGACGCGACCCAGGCGGGGCCCTCCCCCATGGCGATCGCGGCGGTCATCGGCATCGCGTGGATGTTCGATGCCGGGATCAGCGCTCCCGGCTGGTTCCCGACCTCGACATCGATGCTGGCCTCGCCATCGCCCGCGGTGCCGGCGAACGCCGCCGCGCGGAGGAGCACCTCGTCGAGCGGCAGCGCGTTCGAGAGCGGGTGATCGCGCGGGACGAAGCGGTCGTCGCCCCACCACACGTGGACGTCACTCCACGGGACCTCGTCGCGGAGCGGCGCCGCGGCGAGCTCGCGATAGATCCCGATGGGCGTCGAGCCCCCGGTGGTCGCCCAGTCCGCCCGGCCGCGCCGCCCGACCGCGTCGGAAAGGGCCGTGACAATCCGCTCAGCCGCGGCCGCGGCGACAGCATCGGGATCCGCAAGGACCTCGATCTGCGGCTCGTCGCCGCCGGCGGCCCCGGCGGGCACGGCGCTCAACGGGCCGCAGCCGGACCGGTGCCCGAGCCGATGATCGCGCCGGCCATGGCCAGCGCGCCCGCCGAGATTCGATCCGCCGCGACCCCCTCGATCGTCTCCGCAAGAAGCTGGCCCTCGGCTTTTCTCGGGCTGAGGAATCGTCGTGGCTGCATCCCGCGCCCGTCGAGCGTCGCGCCGACCGTCACGCCCTCCGCCTGGCCGGTGACCTCGATCCGGAGGCGGCTTGACTGGCGGTTCGCGAGGATCTCGACGGCGAGGGTCGTGCCGCGGAGGATGCTCGACTCGATCGGCCGGAGCTCGACGGAGACGCGACGTCTGCCGGCGCGCAATGTGGCTCGATAGCCGACCCACGCTTCCTCGGCCATGACGAGCGGTTCCTCGACGGTCATGCCGAGGCGCGAGGCGAGCCACGCCACGTGGTACAGCGGCCGGACGACGTTCGAGACGCCGGGCGTCCCGTCCCGGGTCGCATATTCCACCGTGATCCCGCGGATGCCGCGCAGGAACGGCTGGACCGCGGGCCGGTCGAAGGTCGAAGCGATCGCCTCTCGCCAGCGGGCCTGGCGGAGAAGGGCGAAGTCGGCGATCTCGACCTGGTACTGCCGCGGGAGCTGGGCCATCGCCGCCAGGTGCCGGAGCCCATCGCCGGCCCACGCCGCGCCATCGACGAGGACTCGATCCGCCATCGTGAGGAGGTCGCGCGTCTGGACCGATTCGAATCGCGGCTCGTTCGGCCACCAGGCCGTGACCGGCAGGTCGTGGATCAGCAGGGGAGCGACCACGCCTGCGAGGTGCTGGGCAGTCTCGCCGCCCGCGGTCAGGTAGACGAGCTCGGCGCAGGTCTCGGCGGCGCCGGCGGTCGGGAGGAGGCAATGGGCCTGGACCTGGGCGTCGAGCCAGGCCGGGCCGTCGGGGTCGGCGAACGAGACGATCAGGGTCCGCGACGGATGCCGGCCGGTCAGCCCGTCGACGATCGCGGCCGCTCGCTCGGCGACCTCGCCCTTGCCTGCGATCACGACGAGGTTCATGACGCTGCTGCGGGGCGCGACTCGGCGCTCCGGGATGCCGTCCTCCGACGGGGTCGTGAGCGAGATCGAGGCCCAGATCCTCGCGAGCTCGGCCTCGACGCCGGCGATGCTGTGCGTCCTCGACGACCAGCGCAGGAACGGCCTTCCCGGAACCGGCGCCGGGACGTTGACCGGGCCCCCCTTGACGTCAAGCCCGAGGCCGAAGGGGATCATCAGATCCGCCGCCAGCGACGGCCGTCTCGTTCGATGAGATCGTCGGACGACTCCGGGCCCCAGCTTCCGGCGGCGTAGTTCGGGAACTCCGGCGCGGGGGCGTCGAGCCAGGCGTCGACGATCGGGGTGACGGTGCCCCATGCCGCCTCGACCTCGTCGGCTCGGGTGAAGAGCGAGGCGTCGCCGAGCATCGCGTCGAGCAGCAGCGTTTCATAGGCATCCGGCGCGTCCGTCGCGAAGGCCGAGCCGTACGTGAAATCCATATTCACGGTCCGGATGTCCAGGCCCAGGCCAGGGACCTTCGAGCCGAAGCGCAGGAGGATGCCCTCGTCCGGCTGGATGCGGATCGCGAGCAGGTTCGGCTGCGGATCGCTCGCCGTGTGCTCGAACAGCCGATGGGGCACGCCCTTGAACTGGATCGCGATCTCGGTGGCCCGCTTGGGCATGCGCTTAGCGGTCCGAAGGTAGAACGGCACGCCCGACCAGCGCCAGTCATCGATGAGGAAGCGAGCCGCGACGAACGTCTCGGTCTCCGACTGGGGATCGACATTCGCCTCCTGGCGATAGCCGACGACGGGCTCACCGGCAACCCAGCCAGGCCCGTACTGGCCGCGAACGACGTTCTGAGCCACGGCGGCGCGGTCGTATCGGTCGACCGCCCTGAGGACCTTCACTTTCTCGTCCCGCAGGGCGTCGGCCTCGAACGTCGCCGGCGGCTCCATGGCGACGAGGCTGAGCAGCTGGAGCATGTGGTTCTGGAGGACGTCGCGGGTCGCGCCGGTTTCCTCGTAGAACGAGCC
The DNA here is from genome assembly GCA_036741375.1 of Candidatus Limnocylindrales bacterium. GTDB lineage: Bacteria > Chloroflexota > Limnocylindria > Limnocylindrales > CSP1-4 > UBA5189. The sequence continues at coordinate 1,570 of DAINSJ010000106.1, read as the reverse complement.
GCGCTCCTCGACCCCGATCGACTCGGCCATCGTGATCTGGACGTGGTCCACATAGCGTCGATTCCAGAGCGGCTCGAAGATGCCGTTCCCGAACCGGAAGACCATGAGGTTCCGGACGGTCTCCTTGCCGAGGTAGTGGTCGATCCGGTAGACCTGCGTCTCCCGGAAGACCTTGCTGACTTCGCGGTTCAGGCGTTTCGCCGAGTCGAGGTCGCGGCCGAACGGCTTCTCGATGATGATCCGGCGCCAGCCGCCGCCATGGAGCTCATGGTCGAGGCCGCAACGCCCGATCTCGCCGACGATCACCGGGAAGGCCGACGGCTGCGTGGCCAGGTAGAAGAGCCGGTTGCCGCCCGTCGCGTGCTCGGCGTCGATCGCGTCGAGGCGCTCCACGAGGCTGTCGTAGGTCGCGTCGTCGGCGAAGTCGCCGCGGTGGTAGACGATCCGTTCGAGGAACTGGCGTTCCGCCTCCGGCTCCAGCGATACCCGCGACCACTGTGCGAGCGACGCGGCGATGTCCGTCCGAAAGACCGCGTCGTCGTACGGCCGTCGCCCGACCGCCACGAGCATCCAGTCCTGCGGCAGCAGGTTCGTCCGCCACAGCTGGGCGAGCGCCGGGAAGACCTTGCGATGGGAGAGGTCGCCGGTGGCCCCGAAGATGACCATGACGTGGGGATCGGGCACGCGCTCGAGGCGCAGGCCCTCGCGCAGGGGATTGCCCTCGGGTGCGGGCTTTCGGCGTCGGCGCCCGTCCCGGCTGAGCCGCAGCTCGCGGATGGTCCGAGGCGCGGCAGGCGCCGCTACTGGAGCTGCTGCGGACTTAGCCAAACCTCCGACCGAGGGAGTCCTCGGGCTGATGGCTCGCGGGGGCGTCGCCTCAGCCCTCGGAGAGCGAGCCGCGGATCCCGCCCGAGGTTGCCGCTTCACCGTGACGTTTACTCGGCCTTGACGGCGTGGCCGCCGAACTCGTTCCGGAGGGCCGCGAGGACCTTCGCGCCGTACGAATCGTCCTGGCGGGAGCGGAGGCGGGTGAGCAGCGACAAGGTGATCACCGGCGCCGGGACGTCGTGATCGATCGCCTCCTGGACGGTCCAGCGGCCCTCGCCGGAGTCGGCCACCCAACCCTTGAGATGCTCCAGGTCCTGGCCGTTCGACTGGAACGCCAGCACCGCCAGCTCGAGAAGCCACGATCGGACGACCGAGCCGTGGTTCCAGAGCTCGGAGATGCCCCCGAGGTTGAGCTCGTAGTCGCTCGCGTGCAGGATCTCGAAGCCCTCGGCGTAGGCCTGCATGAGGCCGTACTCGATGCCGTTGTGGACCATCTTCACGTAGTGGCCCGAGCCTGGGCCGCCGGTGTGCAGGTAGCCGTCGACCGGCGCCAGGGAGCGGAAGATCGGCTCGATGGGCTGAACCGCCTCGGGCTCGCCGCCGACCATGAGGCAGAAGCCGTTGGCGAGGCCCCAGATCCCGCCGGAGACCCCCGCGTCGACGTAGCGGATGCCCTTGGCGGCAAGGTCGCCGTGGCGGCGCACGTCGTCGTGGAAGTTCGTGTTCCCGCCGTCGACGATCG
>DAINSJ010000105.1:3650-6013 GCA_036741375.1 Candidatus Limnocylindrales bacterium | reverse complement strand
AAGGACTTCGACCCGACCGTCGCGATGGACCGGAAGATGGCGCGCCGGATGAGCCGGTTCGTCCACTTCGGCGTCGCCGCGGCGACCGAGGCCGTCGCGAAGTCAGGAATCGACTTCCAGACCTGGAGCCCGGAGGCCCGAGACCGCGCCGCCGTCGTCGTGAATACGGGCGGTGGCGGCATGGAGGAGGTCGTCGGCGGCGCGTATACGCTTCGCGACAAGGGCCCCGGCCAGGTCAGCCCCTTCGCGATCCCGGCGCTCTCCGGGAGCATGGCCGCCGCGCAGGTCTCGATGAAGTACGGGCTCACGGGCCCCGTCATCACCCAGGTCGCGGCGTGCGCCTCGGGGGTCATCGCCTACCAGGACGCGCTGCGGCTCATCGCCTCCGGCGAATGCGATCTCGTCGTCGCGGGAGGCTCGGAGGCGCCGCTGCTCCCGATGGCGTTCGCGGCACTCGGGAACATGGGGGCGCTCTCGAAGCGCAACGACGATCCACAGGGCGCATCGCGGCCGTTTGACCGAACGCGTGACGGCTTCGTCTTCGGGGAAGGCGCCGGAATCCTGATCGTCGAGTCCGCGGAGCACGCGCTGGCACGCGGGGCGACGATCCTCGCCGAGCTCATCGGCGCGGCGATGACCGCCGACGCGTACCACATCTCCGCCCCGGAGCCGACCGGCCGAGGTGCCTCGATGGCGATGTCGAAGGCGATGCGGTCGGCCGGAATCGGCCCGGACGATATCGACTACATCGTCGCGCACGGGACCTCGACGCCGCTGAACGACGCGACCGAGACGAAGGCAATCAAACGGGCGTTCGGCGACCGGGCCCGCCAGCTCCCGGTGTCATCGCCGAAGTCGATGGTCGGCCACACGCTCGGTGCCGCGGGTGCCCTGTCGGCGATCGCCGCCATCGGTGCGATTCGTGACGGCGTGCTCCCCCCGACGATCAACTACTACGAGCCCGACCCGGACTGCGACCTCGACTACATCCCCAACGTGAAGCGCGACGTCGCGGTCGACACCGTCATGATCAACGGCTTCGGGTTCGGCGGCCAGAACGCGGTCGCGATCTTCCGCCGCTTCGCGGAGTAGCGGTCAGCTGCTGAACTGCCTCTCTTCGAAGGCCTCGATCGATGCCCGCCAGTCGGCCGGCACCGGAATCGGGCGGTCGGCGCGGTAGTCGTAGGACACGAGGATCGAATCGGCCGTCGCAACGAGGCGAGCCGGGCCGTAGCGCGATTCCGGCGCGGTGATCCGGTGGACCATCGAGAAGCTCGAGCGGCCGATCCGCTCGATCCGTGACTCGACCGCCAGGGTCTCGCCGTAGAACGCCTGGCTCCGGTACGTGACCCGCACCTCGGCGAGGATCATGCCCTCGGTGGCGCCATGAACCCCGAGTGGCAGCGGCTCCCCGATGACCTGCTCGTAGTACGCCACGCGGGCGATCTCGACGTACGTCAGGTGCGAGGCGTTGTTCACGTGGCCCATCGCGTCCGTGTCGGCGAGGCGCACCTCGACGTGATGCGTGTGCGCGAAGTCGCCCGGGAGGTCGCGCGGATCCGCCGGCACTTCCACACGGGAGCGGGCCTGGCCCATCAGGCGCCCACCGATCTCGGGTCGAAGCGCCGAAGTCGCAGCGAGTTCAGGACGACCGACACCGACGAGGTCGCCATCGCGCCCGCGGCGATGGCGGGATTCAGCAGGATCCCGAAGAACGGGAACAGGACGCCCATCGCGACCGGAATCAGCAGGACGTTGTAGCCGAAGGCCCAGAAGAGATTCTGCCGCACGGTCCGGATTGTGGCGCGTGACAGCCCGATCGCGCGCCCGACGCCCCGCGGATCGCCACCGACGAGCGTGATGTCCGAAGCCTCGATCGCGACATCCGCTCCGGTGCCGATCGCGATCCCGACATCGGCCTGGGCCAGCGCAGGCGCGTCGTTGATCCCGTCGCCGACCATCGCCACGACATGGCCGCGTTTCTGGAGATCCACGATCGCCGCCGCCTTGTCACCGGGCAGCACCTCGGCGAGCACGTGGTCGGCGGGAATCCCGACCGTGGCCGCCACGGCATCGGCGGTCACGCGAGCGTCGCCGGTGATCAGCCACGCCTCGATCCCCGCACGCTGCAGCGCCTCGATCGCGGCCGCCGCCTCGGGCTTCACCGGATCGGTGATTGCGAACAGGCCGGCGAGCTCGCGGTCCACGGCCACGTAGGCGAGCGTCGCCCCGGTGGCGGCTGCGCGCGCCGCCTCGGCCTCGAGGGCCGCGAGGTCGACGCCGCGGTCGGCCATGAGCCGCCAATTCCCGACCAGGACGTGCCGCTCGACACCGTCCGCTCGGACGCGACCTTCGACACCGTG
>DAINSJ010000105.1:0-3550 GCA_036741375.1 Candidatus Limnocylindrales bacterium | reverse complement strand
TCATCGCCGACGCCCTTCGCAGGCGGCAGCGGCTCGCCCGTGAGCATGGATTCGTCGACCGCCGAACCGCCCGAGACGATTCGCCCGTCCACCGGCACCTTCTCGCCCGGTCGGACGCGGAGCAGGTCGCCGAGGCGGACGGCCTCGAGCGGGACCGCGGTCTCGAGGTCGCCACGGAGGACGTTGGCCGTCGCCGGCTGCAGGCCGATGAGGCGCCGGATGGCGCTCGTGGTCTGGCGCTTTGCCCGGGCCTCGAGCCAGCGACCGAGGAGGATCAGGCCGACGATGATCGCGGACGAGTCGAAATACGTGGCCGGCTCGAGGCCCGCGCTGCGAACCACGCCCGGAAACGCGGTCACGACCACCGAGTACCCCCACGCAGCAGTCGTGCCGACCGCGACGAGCGTGTCCATGTTCGTCGTCCCGTGGCGCAATGCCCGCCACGCGGCCCGATAGAAGCGGCCGCCGGCCCAGACCTGGACGAAGGTCGCCGGAACGAGCGCGATCCAGTTGAGAGTCTCGAGCGAGATGACCGTCTGCGGCCAGAACATCGCGACCATGATCCCGAGGGCGACCGCGATCGAGACCACCGCCCTGGAAAGCAACGCCCGGGCCTCGCGCCCCCGCTCGAGCGACTCCTCGTCGCTTGCCTCGGCGAGCGGATCGACCGTGACCGTCGGGTCAGGAACCGATCGGACGTCGTAGCCGGCGGCCTCGATGGCCCCGACGAGCTCGGCGGTGCCCGCCTGATCCGGCAGGTAGTGGATCGTGGCCATCTCGGTCGCGAGATTTACGGTCGCGTCCTCGACGCCGGGCGTCTTCTTCAGGAACCGCTCGATGCGGTTCACGCAGGACGCACAGGTCATGCCCTCGACGGGCAGCTCGATGGTGGTTGTCATACTCCCCGGGAGTATAGCATCGGCCTATCCTGCCCCAGTGCCGATCGTCGCGCTGGCCACCACCACTCGAGGGCCGCGAGGGCCGATCCACCTCGCCGCGACCGATCGCGGGATCGTCGCGCTCGATCTCCTCATGCCCAGGGACGAGTTCCTCGCCGGACTCGAACGCCGCCTCGGCGCGGCGCCGGCATGGCATTCCGGCATCCCCTCGACCGCGACCGGCACGCGCTCGGCCGCGGACGCCCATCTCCGGGCCGCCGAGCTGGCACTGGCGAGGTTCTTCGACGGCGACGCAGGTGCGTTCGACGGCATGCCCCTCGATCTCCACGATCGGCCGACGTGGGACCGGTCCGTCCTCGGCGCGGTGGCCGGGCTACGACGCGGCACGACCGCGAGCTACGGCGAGATCGCCCGGATCATCGGCCGGCCCGGCGCGGCGAGGGCCGTCGGTGGGGCGGTGGGCCGCAATCCGATCTCCCTCGCGATCCCGTGCCATCGGGTCATCGCCGGCGACGGGACGCTCGGCGGGTACGGCGGCGGCTGGTGGGGCAGCCGCGAGGAGCGCCTCGCCCTGAAGCGCCAGCTGCTCGCGCGTGAGGGTGTCCGGCTACCGGATGAGGCTTCGGCCGGCCGGGCCGCCCGCTAGACTGCGCCGAAGTCGGCCCGCCACCACGACCCTCCAGGAGCCTGCCCCTTGAGTCAAGCCGCCGCGGCCCCGTCGATGTTCGGGATCTTCAAGAAGCGCGACTTCAGCCTCATGTGGACCGCGCAGCTCGTGTCCACGATCGGCTCCTCGCTCACGGACCTCGCCGCGGCAATCCTCGTGTTCCGGGTGACGAACTCCGCCCTCAGCGTCGGGCTGACGCTGCTCGTGACGGCCCTGCCGACCCTGTTCGTGGGGTTGTTCGCCGGCGTTTTCGTGGATCGCTTCAACCGCAAGCGAATCCTCCTCGCATCGGACCTCCTGCGCGGCCTGCTCGTGCTCTCGATCCCGTTCGTGGTGACCCAGGTCGGCCTTCCCGGCCTCTACGCGGTGCTGTTCTTCGCGGCGACGGTGAAGCAGTTCTTCGACCCGGCCTGGGAAAGCGTCCTGCCCGAGATCGCGTCTGAGGAAGAGCTCGCGTCGGCGAACTCGTTCCTGTCGATCAGCTCCTTCGGCTCGACGGCCGTCGGCTTCGCACTCGCTGGGCTGCTGTCCTCGCTCGACCGCGACAAGATCGAGCTGCCGTTCTACATCGACGCGATGACCTTCTTCTTCTCGTTCCTTTGCGTCTTCCTTGTTCGCATCCGAGCGCGACCGGCATCGACCGAGGCCACGAGTGTCGAGGTGGTGATCGGCAACCTCCGCGACGGAATACGGACGTTGTGGCAGATCCCGGTCTTGCGTTCAATCGTGCTGGCGAGCCTGCCCGTGTCGCTGTCGTTCGGTCTGTGGAATGTGCTCCTGCTCCCGATGGCGATCAGGGAGCTCCACGCGACGGAGTTCGAGTACGGGCTCCAGGAGGGACTCACCTCCGTCGGCTTCGTGATCGCCGCGCTGCTGCTCGCGAAGTACGTGGACCGATTGGCAGAGGGCACGTGGCTGGTCCTCGGCATCGCCGGGATGGGTCTCTTCGGGCTCGCGTATGGTCTCGCGCCCAACATCCAGATCGGGATCGTCATCGTGATGATCACGGGCTTCCTCAACGCGCCCTACGGGATTGCGCGTCGCACGATCCTTCAACGGAACACACCGCGCGAGATGCGCGGCCGGGTCTTCTCGGCGTTCTTCGTATCACGCGACGTCCTGTTCCTCATCGGGATGGCGGGCGCGGGCCTTGCCGACCTCCTCAACGTGCGCTTCCTCATCATCGTCTCCGCGGTCGTCCTCCTCGGAGCCGCGGTGCTCCATCAGCTCCTGCCCGGCGTAGGCCGGCCGGCAGCGGAGTGGCGACGTGCCCTCCGGCTGCTCCGGACCGCGCCGTCGGCGCCGTCGCTCGCCGCGGGGCGACCCGCCGTGATGATGGATTTCGATCGGCTGCTCGATGTCCTGCCGGAGCTCGGCGCCCTCACGATGACACGGCGGTCGGCGTTTCTGGCCGGGGCAACGATCTCGAAAGCGGATCCCGGCACCGCGATCGTGAAGGTCGGCGACGCCGGCGATTCGGCCTTCTTCGTTCTGGCTGGTCACACCGTGGCCGGCGTTCCCGCCCAGGATGGCAGCCTCCGGGCACTGTCAGCGATGGGCCCTGGCGACTTCTTCGGCGAAATCGCTGCGTTGACCGGCAGCCGCCGAACGGCGAACGTCGTCGCCGACGAAGCGTCGGAGCTGCTGCAGGTTCCGGCGACGACACTGAAGGCCATGGCGGATGTCCCCGCAATGGATGAGCTCATCAACTCCAAGCTCTCCGAGCGGCTCATGCGAACGGCGAGTTCGGACCAGGTCCGGCTTGCCGGGCTCGATCAGCGTGACCTCAAGGATCTCCGGCGCCGTCGCACCCGGCACCACCCACCGAAGGGGCGCCCAGCCGCACCGACCGACCCCGTCGCGTCGGAGACCTGACACGCCTGTCGCCTTCGCGACAACCGCGCGGTCCGGCAGGGGCTTCCATTCGGGCGGTTCGAGGCAGTAGGATCGCCGCAGCAATCGGGCAACAGGGAGAAGGGGTTCG
>DAINSJ010000104.1:0-6015 GCA_036741375.1 Candidatus Limnocylindrales bacterium | reverse complement strand
GGCCCTGGGCCACCGGGAGTGTAGCGAGTCGTCAAGGCGAAACGTGGCCCACGTCAAGGTCGATCGATGTCCAATTGCCGGAACATCATTGGACCGGATGCCAGGGTGCGATCGATCCCGCCCCGCGCTCGATGACCCCGAACGTGTCCGCGGCGGCGGACATCCACGGGCCCGCCTCACCGCCGGGCCACGTGACTCGGACGCGGGCATCTTTCGACGGGCCGAGCCCATAGTGGATCCACGTCAGCTGCCCGCCCACATGACCGCCGCCGATCGTCAGCTCCCGCCGATACGTGAGATCACCAACCTGAACCTCGACGACGGCGCCGATCGCGTCCACGTTCGGCCCGGCCTCATGGACGCTGAGCGCGAGCCAGTGTGCCGTGCCGTCAGGGGCGCTACCTGAGGGCCCGAGCGGCCCCGCATTGCGCCAGACCCGGACCGGCGCACCGTAGAAGGACTCGACGAGATCGAGGCGGCCGTCGAGGTTGAAGTCCGCCAGCGCCGCGCCGCGACCGCGATCGAAGGTCATGATCCCCGCCTCCGGGGCGACCTCCCGGAAGGTCCCGTCGGCTTGTCCGAGCAGGAGGTTGCTCGGATCCTTCTTCGCGTACTCCGGCTGGCTCGAGACGTTGCCCTTCGAGACGAACAGGTCGATGAACCCGTCGTTGTTCACGTCCTGGAACTCCGGGTGCCACGCCGAGGAGGGCAGCTGGGTGTCACCGGCGTACGGCAGAGAGACGTCGACGCCGCGCTTCATGCCGATGTCGCGGTAGATCGGCTGCGACGCCCCAGCCGTCAGGGTCTGCAGCCGGCTCGACGCCTGGCTCGTGAGGTAGATCTCGGGCAGCCCATCGCCGGTCAGGTCGTAGCTCGCAATTCCCATGCCCTGGATGCGCACGAGGACCCAGCCATCCGCGGCGGTGTACAAACGCGGCGGCTTCCCCGGTTCCATCCGCCACAGCTGCTCGCCCCCGTCGCTCAATCCGTAGTAGGCCTCGTCGTTGCTGACCCGAAGATCCATCCGGCCCGATCCGTCCCAGTCGCTGAACAGCATCGAGAGCGTGCAATAGCTCGGCGTGAGCCGCTCGGGCGGGCCGAAGACCGTACCGCCGGCCGCGGGACGCACCAGCTCGTTCGTCTCGCACCAGCGCGTGGCGTCCTTGATGGCCGGGTCGACGTAGTTCCCGAACGCCAGGGTCGGCAGGCTTGCGCCCGGCTCCCACATCGCGCTGAACGCTTCGGTATGACTCTTGCCGCCGTCGAGGTGGAGGGTCTCGTTGGCGCGCGCGAACCGGCAGCTCCCGAGACCGCGCAGGATCACGTTGCCGCCGTTGCGCACCACGACGAGGTCCGGATAGGCGTCGCCGTCGATGTTGATCGGGTAGGCGCCGTTCACGTCGGTGAGATCCGTCGACGGATCGGGCAGGCGGTTGAACCGAACGTTGCCGCCGACGGGGCTGTCGTTGTGGAAAAGGCCCGCGGGCCGGGCGCCGCCGGCCAGATAGAGGTCCGGCCGACCATCGCCGTCGCAGTCGAGCACGGCCACGCCCCCGCCGACCGCGTTGTCGAACGGCCCGTCGTACGTGAATGTGAGGCCGGATGCCGCGGTCTCGTCGATGAAGGCCGGCGGTGCACCAACCGTTGTCGGCGTCACCCCGGATGCGCGTCCCGTTACGAGCTGCCACGCGACAAGGCTGCCGGCGACCCCGATTGCCACGACCGCCAGCAGCGCACGGCCGTGACCCATGAGCGGCTGCGGCGCGCGGAAGGGGCCCCGGCGCAGCGCGTTCATCGGCTCGAAGGGTAGCGGCGCCCGTCGCCCGTTGGTGCCGTCGCGCACCGGGCAAGTGCCGCCGAGGGCGCCGGAGCGTGCGGGCCCGCCCCCGCGGCTCCAACGAAATGACATTCGGCCCGTAGGCGCGCGCCCGAGGCACGGATAGGGTCGCGAAACGCCGAGGGGAAGCCGTGTCGTCCAATCTGCTCGAGAACGTCGCGGTCGGCGGCATCGTCCTGAATCTCCGCGACGTCAGCGAACGCCTCGCCTTCGAGGCCGAGCTGACTCGGCGGGCGTCCCACGATGGACTCACCGGGCTCGCCAATCCGGCGCTGTTCCGGGAGCGCCTCGCCCAGGCTCTGCAAGGCCGTGTGTGGCTCCGAGACCGTCGCTCGTCTCGGCTCGGACCGTGCCGCGGAGCTGCTCCGCAGCGCCGACGGGGCGATGTACGCGGCCAAGAACGCCGGCAAAGGTCGATGGTCGCGGTTCGAGCCCGTGATGCAGACAGATGCGCCCGCGCGCCCAATGCACCGGGTCAGGCCGACCCCGTCGACCGTGGCGTAGGCCGCCTCAGCGCGCCGGGTTCGGCCGCCAGGCGCGCTCGCCCGGCCGATTGCCGAGGCCGACGCCCGGACGGGGATCGGGTCGGGGACCGGAGCGGGAACGAGGATCGGCTGTTGGGCGCGGGACCCACGCGCTGACCGGTCGCTGGCCCTCGGGGCGAGAGCCCGGCATCGGCGGTCGAGCGTGCTGGGAGTCCGGCCGGCGATGCGGCGACGCCGGTCGTCCGGCGAACGGCCGCGAGCCGGGTTGCGAGCCGGGATGTCCGCCGGGTCGCGGCCCGGGAGCGGCGCCGGGGCGCTGGCCATTGCCGCTCGGCCGGGACGCACCCTGCCATGACCCGTTTGGTCGTGGCGCGCTCGGTCGTGGGCCACCCGGGCGTGGCGCATTCCCGCGCGAGCCGTTACGAGGCACGGACACACCACTGCCGAACGAGGCGGGGCGCCCTGCCATTCCCCCGGAGCGGAGCCGGATGGGTTCGGCGCGGATGGAGCGATCGGGCTCGAAGCCCGGAACCAGCTCGACCGGAACCGTGTGCCGGAGCAGCTTCTCGATGTCCCGCATCAGCGGGGCTTCGTCGATGCAGACCAGCGAGACGGCCTGGCCGTCGATCCCGGCGCGGCCCGTTCGGCCGATTCGGTGGACGTAGTCCTGGGCGACCATCGGCAGCTCGAAGTTGACGACATGCGGCAGTGCGTCGATGTCGATGCCCCGAGCGGCGAGGTCGGTCGCCACGAGGATCGCCACGCGGCCCGCCTTGAAGTCGCCGAGGGCGCGAACCCGCTGCGATTGGCTGCGATTGCCGTGGATCGCGGCCGCCTCGATGCCGTCGCGAGCCAGCTGCTCGGCGAGGCGATTGGCGCCGTGCTTGGTGCGCGTGAACACGAGCGCCTGGTCGATGCGACCGGTGCGAACGAGGTGGCTGAGGAGCTCGCGCTTGCGTTCCCGGTCGACCGGGATAACGACCTGCTCGACGAGCTCAGCGGCGGTGTTGCGCGGGGCGACGTCGACCGTCGCGGGCTCGGTGAGGAAGCCGCCGGCGAGCTCGCGGATGTCGTTCGAGAACGTGGCCGAGAACATGAGGTTCTGCCGCTTCGGCGGGAGCAGGCCGATGATCCGCTTGATGTCGCGGATGAAGCCCATGTCGAGCATCCGATCGGCTTCGTCCAGGACGAGGATCTCGACGTGGGACAGGTCGATCGTTCGCTGCCCGACGTGGTCGAGCAGTCGCCCTGGGGTCGCGACGACGATCTCGGGCCCCATCTTCAGCGCCCGCGCCTGGCGGTCGAAGTTCACGCCGCCGTAGATCGCAACCGAGCGGATCGGGCGCCGAGCGCCGTAGGTGCGGACGCTCTCCTCGACCTGGAGCGCGAGCTCGCGGGTCGGGGTGAGGACGAGGGTCCGGATCGGACCGGGCATGACGCGACGGGGCCGAGGATCGGCGTCCGCGACGGGCGCGCGACGCGTCGCGTGGAGCAACTGCAGGATCGGCAGCACGAATGCGGCCGTCTTGCCGGTGCCGGTCTGGGCGCCCGCGAGCAGGTCGCGGCCGGCAAGGATGAGCGGAATGGCTTCCCGCTGAACGGGGGTGGGCTCGGTGTAGCCCTCGTCGGCGACGACGCCGACCAGCTCGGGCGTCAGCCCAAGGTTGTCGAATGACATGGAATGGATGCTCCTGAAGGGCCCTCCCGCAGTCGCGGGGCCCGGTCAGGGCGATGGGTGATTCGGGATCGAACGGCGGAAGACCGTGGGCGCTGACCGGAGCGCCCCATGAGCACGAAGCGGGCGAACCATACCAGACGCTACCGAATCGCGTGCGTATTTGCGAAGGTGCTAGAATGTTGCGCAGTCAACTACCTTGGGACGGACTTCGTCCCCGCGGAGGTCAGTGAGGGCGCCTCGAAGACGCTCGAAGAGCTCGGCGTCACCGCCGCGATCGAGGAGTCCGGCAAGTTCGATGCGGTTCGCCCGAGAACGCGATCGATGGACCGCAACGATCCGGCCGCCCTTCGCGAGGCCCGGAAGGTCGGCGTCGCGCCGGACTATTGGCTCAACAGTGCGCACGCGGTGACGGAGGACGGGACGATCGTGATCGCCTCGAACTCCGGCAGCCAGCTGGGCGCCATCGCCTTTGGCGCGGGCCAGGTGATCTTCGCGATCGGCTCACAGAAGATCGTGAAGAACCTCGATGAGGCACTCGCGCGCATCGAGGACCACGTGCTGCCACTCGAGAACGAGCGAATGCAGGGCCTCTACGGCATCAATAGCGCGGTCCGGAAGATCCTCATCGTGAACCACGAGTTCCGACCCGGCCGCTTCACCGTGGTCCTGATCAAGGAGCCGATCGGCTTCTGATCGTGACCTGACCCGCGCCGCTCCTTGCGGCGGCGGGCCTCGCACCGCAGCTGCGGTATGGGATGCTCGCGACGATGGGTCGCGAGATCGTCCGCGTCATCGTGGGCAGCCCGAACCTGCGGCGCGTCGTTGCCGCGTTCGCGGGCTTCAACCTCGCGGACTGGGCTCGCTGGTTCGCGATCCTCGCTTCGCGCCGTTCGATCTCACGGTCACCTTCGAAGCACGGCCCCAGGGTCCGATAACCAGCGGGCGGGCCGGGACCGCTAACCTCAGCCGGCATGCCCCTGTCCGTTGCTCGCGATCCCGCGCGCCTGCTCGCTGACCTCAACGACGCCCAGCGCGAGGCGGTCCAGATCACCGCCGGGCCGCTCGCGATCATCGCCGGCGCCGGCTCGGGCAAGACGCGGGTCATCAGCCATCGGGCGGCGTACGCGATCGAGACCGGGGTCGTGCCGACCGATCGAGTCCTGCTCGTGACGTTTACGGACAAGGCAGCGACCGAGATGGTCGAGCGGATGACATCGCTCGGCCATCGGGGCGTCATGGCCAAGACCTTCCACGCGATGGCGCTCGCGCAGCTCCGGCATTTCTGGCCGAGCCGCCACGAAGGTGCGCCGCTGCCCGCGATCGCCGACGGGAAGGGCCGGCTGCTGTATCCGCTCGCCGGAAGACTGCCGGGCGGTTACAAGTTCACCCAGGTCAAGGACCTCGCAGAGACGATCGAATGGGCGAAGGTCCGCCGAATCCGGCCCGAGCGCTGGGTCGCCGAGGGCGGGGATCGGGCGCCGATCCCGGCCGACCTCTTCGCCCGCCTGTACACCGACTACGAGCGAGCGAAGGCGCGAGCCGGCGTCATCGATTTCGAGGACATGCTCGTCGAGACCGTCGATCTGCTCGAGACGGACGAGGCTGCGCTGGCGCTCGTGACCTCGCGGAAGACGTGGTTCTCGGTCGACGAGTACCAGGACACGAACCCGCTGGCGGAGCGGCTCGTCCATCTCTGGCTCGGCGAGTCGCGTGATCTCGCCGTCGTCGGCGACCCCGACCAGACGATCTACAGCTTTACCGGCGCGACACCCGGGTACCTCCTCGGGTTCGAGCGCGCGCACCCGGGCGCCCGGGTCGTCGCGCTCGTCGAGAACTACCGATCGACGCCCCAGATCCTGGAGCTCGCGAACCGGCTCACCGGCACGGGCCTCCGCGGCGCGCTCACGTCGACCCGGCCACCGGGTCCGGTGCCGACCATCCGGCGGTTCCCCGACGATGAGGCCGAGCGGGCTGCATTGGTGACGGGGATCCGGGAGCTCCTCCGGGCCGGGATC
>DAINSJ010000103.1:0-6071 GCA_036741375.1 Candidatus Limnocylindrales bacterium | reverse complement strand
ATGCCGGCGGACCTCCCGATCGGCGAGCAGGCCGAGCTGTATGAGCGGTTCTCAGATTCGGCCGGCGCAATCGAGCGGAACGAGGAAGGCGTGACGGCCGCCACCATGGCACGGGAGCTCTACCTCAGGTCCGGCCGGCCGCTCGAAGCCGCGGGCATGCTCATCCCGATGTCCGGCCAGGCGGCGCGCGGCGGCGCGCCGGCCGAAGAGGTGCGGACGTACGCGGAACGAGCCCTCGACGAGATCAGTCAGCTGCCCGCCACGCCGGAGCGCGAGCGGCTCCGGGCCTATCTCCTCGGCGTCCGGGCCAATAACTGGTTCTTCGACTCCGACCTCGAGGCCGCACGCAGGGATGCCCTCGCGGCGCAAGAGCTCGCCGAGGCGGTCGGGGACCGCGAGAACGTACTGGAGACCGATCTGCTCATCGCGCGCATCGACATCGTCGACGGCCGCTACGAAACCGGCCTGCGAGACGGGATGCGCGCGGCCCGCGAGGCTCGGGACGCGGGCTTCGAATCGGTCGGGGTCACCGGGTACCGCAACCTCGCGATCCTGGCGACCCGCATCATGGATTGGCGGATGGCCGAGGTCGCCATCGGCGAGGGCCTGCAGTACGCCGATGCGATCGAGCAGTCGCATTGCCGCCAGATGATCTCGACAACCACAGCGGTCCTCGACTGGGGCGCGGGCCGCTGGGACGCCGCCGACGAGCGAGCGCGCCACGAGCTGGTCGATCGAGGCTGCCGCCGCGGCGTGATCGGCTCGCTCGACGTGATCGGCCTCGTCGCCCTCGGTCGTGGGCGCCCCGACGAGGCCCGCCGCTGGCTCGAGGATTCCCTCGCATCCGGTCGCCGGATGGGCGAGGTCCAGGTGATCCTGACGCCCCTGTGGGGCCTCGCGGAGACCGACCTGCTCACCGGCGATACGGCCTCCGCGATCGCGCGCTGCGAGGAGGCTTGGTCGATCGCGGAGTCGACGGGTGAGCGCGCTCTCTTCATCCCGTTCGTCGTGACCGGCACCCGAAGCCTGATCGCCGCGCCCCGGCCGGACGACGCCGAGCGGTGGCTGATCCGCGCCCGAGAGGCCCTCGAGGGCTGGGAATCGGTGGCGGGTCCGGCGCTCAGTCACGCCGACGGGCTCCTCCGCCTCGCCGCCGGATCCCTGTCGGCGGCGCGCGAGGCCCTGGAGCGTGCCATCCGTGGCTGGGACGAGCGCGGACGCATCTGGGAAGCCACCAGGGCGCGGCTGGATCTGGCCCACTGCCTCGTCCGGATGAACCGTCATGCCGACGCCGCGACAATCGTGACCGACGTTCGAGCAACCGCGACGGCGCTTGGCAGCGAGCCGCTCCTGTCTCGGGCCATCGAGATCTCCAAGGCCAGTCGCGGCCGGACATTCGAGGACGAGCCCTGGCGGCCGCTCACGGTCCGCGAGTTTGAAGTCGCGCGGCTGATCGCCGAGGGCCTCACCAACGGCGAGATCGCCGAGCGCCTCGACATCGCGCCGAAGACGGTGAGCGCGCACGTCGAGCACATCCTCGCGAAGCTCGGCGCGGCACGCCGGGCCGAGGTCGCGAGCTGGGTCGCCACGACGCTCGCCCGGACGCGCAACGGCCACGCGCGTCCTGAGGCGGACCACCCCCTGGTCGGGGCAGTTTCCCGCAACTGACGGGCGGCGCCAACCGCGACTGGGCAACGGGGGCCACGCAACCGATCTCGCGGGTCCCCGTGTTCTCCTGATAGGGCCCGGAACGTTCGCTGCGAGGCGCCGAGACTTGGCCCAGCGTACTAGGCCAAAAGGGTTACCATCTCGCGATGATCGCGCGTCCGACCCGCACCGACTGGCTGATCCTGCTCGCCCTTGGCTTCATGTGAGGCACGAGCTACGTGTTCATCAAGCTCGGCGTCTCTTCGGGCGGACGCCGCCCACGACCGCGAAGAACGCCGGCTGAGCTCGCCCCATCGCGCTTGACCCCGGGCTACGCGGAGGTCGCGAGGAGCAACGCCCCGAGGACGACGAGTCCGGCTGCAACGATCCGCCCACCCGCCTCGCGCCCGCCGGTGCTCTCGCCAAGCCGGAACGAGCCCCATGCCGCCGCGAGCACGATCCCGGATTCGCGAAGCGGGGCCACGGTCGCGAGCGGCGCGATCGAGTACGCGAAGAGGATGAGCAGGTAGGCGGTCAACGACGCGACGCCGGCCGCCGCGTCACGCCGACGCAGGCGCGGCCAGTGTCGCGCGCCTTCGGGCGCCTGAGGCGCGGGCGCGAGGAGACCCAGCCGACGCCCGACCCAGACCGCGGTCGCCAGCAGCACTGTCGCGAAGACGGCGAGAATGGCGCCGTACAGCCACGGCGGCATCACGCGAACACCGATCCGATCGACCGCTGAATATGCGGCGATCGTCATGCCAGTCGCCAGGGCGAAGCCGATCGCGCCACGGTGCTCGCGGCCGGCCTCGCGGAGCGCGCGCCAGGGCCTCGCGACGAGGAGGATCCCCGCGAGGAGGCACAGGACCCCGGCGAGCGTGCCGGTCGACAGGTGCTCGCCCAGCAGCGCGACGCCCACGACGACGGCCAGCAGCGGGGCGGTCCCCCGGGCCAACGGGTAGACGAGGGACAGGTCGCCGCGGGCATAGGCCGCCGAGAGGAATACGAAGTACGCGGCCTCGAGAACCCCCGAAACCAGCGCAACCCCGACCCCGCCCGGATCGATCGCAGGGCGGCCGGTCAGGAACCATCCCGCGATCCCGATCGGAACGAGGATCGCGGTCCCGAGAGCCTGCAGGCGGATCGCGGTCCCGAGCGTGTCGCCGGACGTCTTGAGCAGGACGTTCCAGGTGGCATGGAGCGCCGCCGCGACGAGCACGAGGCCAACGGCCAGCGGCGGCATTACTCGGCCGCCCGACGCGAATCGCCGGACACTCCCCTCAGCGTCCGATATCCCGCTTCTCGACGCCGCCCGCGCAGATGGCGATCCCAGCGATCGTGATTCCGATGCAGGCGAGAATACCGACCGGATCGAAATTCCCCACGATCGGCATCCCGAGGTGCCGATTCAGCGCGAGAGCCAGGATCCAGTCGGGGAGATGCAGGACGGATCCGATGAGGTCGAGCAGGAAGAATGCGAGGCCCAGCACCAGCGTCACGGGAGCCGCAAGGCTCGGCCGAACGAGACCGCCGACCGCGAGGCCCATTCCGGCGAGAGCCATCCCGTAGAGTCCGAGCATCGCGATGCCAACCGTCGGGCGGACGACTTCGCCACCGGCAACGATGGCGCCGAGGAACACGCCGAGCGCCAGGAGAGCCGTCGTGACCGCGATGGCCACGAGGACCGACAGCGCACTCCGAACCGTCCAGCCGGCGCGGGTCATCGGCGAGGCAAGGATCATCTCGAGGCGCCGCTCCGTTTCGTCTGACGCCCAGCCGCCGACGAAGGCTGCCGCCGCCAGCCCGACCACGATGAGCGCCTGCGCAAAGAGCGCCAGCTGGAGGTAACCGCCGGTCGACAGGATGTCGGTTTCCGGGAAGAACCGCTGGATCAATTGGGTAATCTCCGGGATGTTTCGCATCTGGGTCACGAACTCGTCGGCGGAGCTCGCGATCACGAAACCGTACAGGCCCAGCCCGAGACCCCACGCGAGTGCTGCCGGGAGTCGCTCTCCGACTCCGCGACTGAACGGCCCCGCAAGCCACATGGCCATCCTGGGCATCGGCAGCCGGCCGACGCTCGGAACCAGGAGATCGCGCCGGGTAAATGCGACGATCCCGAACGCGAGGAGCCCGATCACGACGAGTGCAAGGACGAGCACCGGTGGCCAGTCGTAGAGACCCGCCATCGGCCGGTGATTGGCCGTGAAGGCCAGAAATGACAGCGGTCGGATTGCATCGAGAACCGGCACGATGCTGCCGTACCCATTTGCGACGAAGCTCGCGAAGAGCACCACGGCGCCTGCCGCGAGCGCCGCGCCCCGCCCGGCAAGCGGCGCGACCGCGAAGGCGATGGCTCCCGGCACCAGCATCGTGACGTAGAGCCACGCATGGTGAGCAAGAACAGCATCCAGGCCCACCGCATCACCCGGCAGCGCCGCGAGCGCCCGGATCGAGCCGTACGTGCCCACGGCAAGCAGCAAGACCATGAGCGCGGCGGCGGCGAGGTAGCCGGCGACCTTCTCGAACGCCACTCTCGCGCGCCCGATTGGGCCGACGACGAGCAGGTCGAGGCTGCCTCGCGCCAGCTCTCCGGCGAGGACACCAGACAACGCGATCGTCGACCAGATGCCGGCGAGGACCGGCAGGAAGTTGAACACTCGCCAGGACAGGAAGCCTCCAAGCCGGTCGACGGCGACAGGCGGGCCGAGCATGCCCTGGAAGATCGCGGGCAACTGACCCATCTGGAAGGCCAATGCGGCCCGTTTCGCCGGTGTCTCGAAGCCGAAGACGAGGGATGCGCCGGTGACCACGACGATCATCACCAGGGCGACGGCAACGACGACTGCCGTGCGCCGGCTATCGCGGAAGGTCTTGCCGAAGATGCTCCCGAGGCCGAGCAGGCGCGCCATTGGCGACGGCCCGATCGCGATTGGCCGCCGGGAATCCGCAGCGGCGACGATCATCGGTCGTCGCTCGCGGCGACCGTTCCATACTCGGACAGGAACACCTCCTCGAGCGAGGGTTCCCGACTCACGAAATCGAGGAGCTCGTAGCGTGATGCCGCGCTGACGATCGGACCGATGGGACCGGCAACGAGCATCCGGAGTGATGGACCTTCCCGGACTAGCTGTGACACGCCCGCCATCGCCGCGAACGTCTCGAGCGGCGGGTCGCCCTTGAAGCGGAGCTCGACCTGATGCGCCGACAGCTCGCGCAGGGCGCCGATCGTGTCGACCCGGACGATCCGTCCCTCGCGGATGATCGCGACGCGATCGCAGGTCCGCTCAACCTCGCTGATGATGTGGGACGACAGGAACACGGTCCGGCCCTCGGCTCGCGCTTCGAAGAGGAGCTGGTTGAACGTCTGCTGGACGAGGGGATCGAGTCCGGCGGTCGGTTCATCCAGGATCAGGAGCTCCGGCCGGTGCTGGAGGGCGCAGATCAGCCCGACCTTCTGCTTGTTGCCCTTGGAGTACTCCCGGAAGCGCCGGGACGGGTCGAGGCCGAGTCGCTCGATGAGCGCGGTCGAATACGTCCGGTCGACGCCGCCGCGGAGGTTCGCGAAGTATTCGATCGTCTCGGCGCCGGTGAGGCGGTCGTACAGCGTGAACTCGCCGGGGAGGTACCCGATCCGGCGATGGATCGCGACCGGGTCGGCGCTGCTCTCGATTCCGAAGACTCGAGCGTGCCCGGAGGACGGCCGGATGAGATCGAGAAGAACGCGGATCGTCGTCGTCTTGCCGGCTCCGTTTGGGCCGAGAAAGCCGAAGATCTCGCCTCCCTCCACGGCCAGGTCGACGTCGACGATGCCGCGGAACGGGCCGTACGACTTGGTGAGCTTCTCCGTCTGGATGACGGTGGTCAAGACGGTCACACGCCGATCGGGTGCCAGACCGTCTTCATCTCGAGGTAGGCGGCGATCCACTCGGGGCGCTCGCTTGCGCGGTCGTCGAGCCAGTCGAAGCGGGCGTCGGTCACACCTCGCGGGCGACGGGCGATTCGCTTGACGCTGTCGGCGGCCGCGAGCTCTGTGTCCGTTCGGAGGTCGTCCGGGACACCCCACACGTCGATCGCGTCGACGTCGACGTGGGCGGCGAGGACCGGCACGAGCTCGCGCTTGCGGCCGGTCAGGACGTTCACGACGCCCGCCGGGACATCCGAGGTCGCGAGCACCTCCGTGAGCGTGATCGCAGGGAGCGGCCGCGTCTCTGAGGCGAGGACCACGACGGCGTTGCCGGTCACGAGCGGCGGCGCCAGCCGCGAAACCAGGCCGAGCAGGGAGGAGGTCTCGGACGCCACCAGCCCGACGACGCCGGTCGCCTCGGGGATCGTGAAGTTGAAGTAGTCCGCCGCGACCGGGTTCGAAGCGCCGAGGACCTGGGCGATCTTGTCGGCCCAGCCGGCGTACCAGACCCAGCGGT
>DAINSJ010000102.1:0-6150 GCA_036741375.1 Candidatus Limnocylindrales bacterium | reverse complement strand
GCGATGGCGGAGATCGCCGAGATCTTCGGCCAGTTCGGGTTCGTGGTCCACGAGAGCCCCGAGATCGAGGACGACCTCACGAACTTCCAGATGCTGAACATCCCGCCGGACCATCCGGCGCGCGACCTGTGGGACACGCTCTACCTCGACGTCCCCGGGCACCTGCTCAGGACTCACACGTCGCCGGGCCAGATCCGGGTCATGCAGACGGTCAAGCCGCCGATCCGCGTCCTGCTCCCTGGCCGCTGCTTCCGCTACGAGTCCATCGACGCGTCGCATGCCTCCGAGTTCTTCCAGGTCGAGGGCCTGATGGTCGACGAGGGCACGACCCTCGGCGACCTCCGGGGACTGCTCGAGGCGTTCGCCCACGGCATGTTCGGAGCCGCCAAGAAGACGCGGTTCCGGCCCGGCTACTACCCGTTCACCGAGCCCTCGGTCGCCTTCGATGTCGAGTGCCTCGTCTGCGGCGGGGTCGGCTGCGCCGTGTGCGGCCGGACGGGCTGGCTCACGATCCTCGGTGCCGGCATGGTCCACCCGGTCGTGCTGCAGGGCGTCGGGCTCGATCCGGAGCGATACCAGGGCTTCGCGTTCGGGATGGGTCCGGAGCGCATCTCGATGCTCAAGCACCGCATCAACGACCTGCGCCTGTTCATGGAGAACGACCTCCGCTTCCTCGAGCAGTTCCGGTGAGCGCGCCGTGAGAGTGCCGCTGTCCTGGCTGGCGGACTACGTCGCCGTCGAAGTCACGCCGGAGGTGCTCGCCGAACGCCTGACGCTGCTCGGAATGGAAGTCAAGGGCATCGAGCGGCGGGGGGCCGAGTGGCGAAACGTCGTGGTCGGCGAGCTCCTGGCGGTAGAGAAGCACTCGCGCGCCGACCGGCTGTCGCTCACGCGAGTCACCACGGGGACGGGCGAGCCGCTCGAGATCGTCTGCGGCGCCACGAACATCGCCGTCGGCCAGCACGTGCCCGTCGCCCTGCCCGGCGCGGTCCTGCCGGGCGATCGACGGATCGAGAGGACCGAGAAGATGGGCGTCGTGAGCAACGGCATGCTGTGCTCCGGCGAGGAGCTCGGGCTCACGGCCGATGGCGACGGGATCCTCATCCTCGACCCCGCGACGCCGATCGGGACGCCGCTCGAGGACCTCTTCGGCGACGTCGTCCTCGACATCGACGTGAAGCCGAACCGGGGCGACGCGCTGTCGATGATCGGCGTCGCCCGGGAGGTCTCCGCGGCCATGGGCGCCGAGATGCGCTGGCCGGAGATCGAGGTCGCGGAGTCGGGGGGGCCCGTGGAGCGGCGGCTCCGGGTGGACGTCGAGGCCCCGGAGCTCTGCTCGCGGTTCGTCGGTCGCTGGGTGTCCGGTGTCGAGATCGGGCCATCGCCGGATCGCATCCAGATGCGCCTGCTGGCCGCCGGGATGCGCCCGGTCAACAACGTCGTCGACGCCTCGAACTACGTCATGCTCGAGCTCGGCAAGCCGATCCACACGTTCGACGCCGCGGCCGTGGGCGACGGCCGGATCGTCGTCCGCCTCGCGCGTGACGGCGAGCGGCTCGTGACGCTCGATCACGTCGAGCGGGCGCTGGCGCCCGACACGCTTGTCATCGCCGATGGGACGGGCCCGATCGGGATCGCCGGCGTCATGGGCGGTGCCGCATCCGAGATCTCCGAGGGCACGAAGGACGTGGTCATCGAGTCGGCGATCTTCGACCCCGTGAGCATCCGGCGGACGGCCTTCCGCTACGCCCTCCGCTCCGAGGCGAGCCTGCGCTTCGAGAAAGGCCAGGAGTTCCGGCTCGCGCGGCTCGGCGCCGACCGCACCGCCCAGCTGATCGCGGAGTGGGCCGGTGGCGCCGTTGCCGCGGGCCGCGTCGACACGAATCCCGCCGAGCCCGGGCCGCGCCGGGTCGCGTTCCGGCCTGCCCGCGTCGATCGCCTCCTCGGAACGGCGCTCGGCGAGCAGGACCAGCGCGGCTACCTCGCCCGCGTCAGGGTCGAGACGGAGGAACCTACGGGGCGCGTCGAGGTGCCGATCGCGGTTGGGCTCAGCCCGGCGACCGCTGTGGCGCCGACGGGGACCGCCATCATGGCGCTCGTCCCGACCTGGCGCCGCGACATCGAGATCGAGGCGGACCTGGCGGAGGAGATCGCCCGCATTCGGGGCTACGAGCTCGTCCCGGCGACGCTCCCGGACACGGCGATGCCGCCCTGGCGTCCCTCGCCGCTCGAGGTCCGCGATGCCGTTCGCGAGGCGCTCGTCGGGGCCGGCCTCACCGAGGTCGCGACCCACGCCCTCGTTTCCGCCCGCCATCTCGAGCAGTTCACGTGGCGCGTGGCGGATACGCCCGCTGCGGGCGAAGACGCACGAGCCGGCGCGCCGATCGCGGTCAGCAACCCGCTCTCCCAGGATCATGCCCACCTGCGCCAGTCGCTCGTCGGCAGCCTCGCCGACGCGGTCTCGACGAACGTCCGCCGCGGGCGCCTCGACGTCACGATCTTCGAGGTCGGCAAGGGCTATGGGCGCGTTCACGACGCGCCGCACGAGTGGTGGCGCCTTGGGCTCGCCCTGGCCGGCTCGTTCGAGCCCGGGGCCTGGAACCGGCCGGCTCGAGCCGCCGACATCGACGACGCGAAGGGCCTCGTCGAGCTGCTGGCGAAGCTCCTCGGCGCGCGCCGCCCGACGTATGAGGCCCTGACCGACGAGCCGATGCTCCATCCCGGGCGCAGTGCCACGGCGTCGGCGCTCGCCGCGGACGGCAGCCTCGCGATCTCGGGCGTGGTCGGCGAGCTGCATCCGAGCCTGCTGCAGCGCTGGGACCTCCGAATCGATCGCCTCGTCATCGCGGAGCTGTCGATCGCCGGGCTCGGCGGCGGCCAGCTGGTAGACGCCCGCTCCGTGGCGCCATCGCGATTCCCGCCGGTCGAGCGAGATCTGGCAATCGTCATCGGGCCGGAGCGCTTCGCCGGCGAGGTCGAGGCGGCCATTCGCGAGAGCGGCGGCTCGCTCCTCACGGATGCCGTGCTATTCGACGTCTATCGCGGCCGTCCGCTGGAGCCGGGCGAGCGGAGCCTGGCTTATCGGCTCCGGTTCGCGGCCGACGACCGGACGCTGACGGAGTCGGAGGTCGAGGCCGCGGTGGCGTCGATCACGGCCACGTTGAGCGACCGCCTGGGAGCCCGACTCCGGGCCTGATTCCCGTTGCCGGGGCGCTCCGGTCCGGCGGCAGCGGCCCGTTCCAACCTTGCGACGCCCGTCGGACCGCTGCTACGCTGCGCCGGATCGATCGAAGGGAGAGGGGGAGAGGGCGCACGTGGATCAGATCCAGCCGTTCGACCTCGTCGTGTTCCTGGCGCTCCTGGCGATGTTCATCGTCGGCTATGCCCAGGGCATCATGCGACGGCTCCTCGGCATCCTCGCGATCCTGTTCTCCCTCGGCATCGCCGCCCAGCTGCGGGCGCCGCTCGGGAACTACCTGGCCCAGCAGTGGACCGCGAGCCGCCCCGAATACAGCTGGATGATCGCGTTCGGCGTCATCTTCCTGGGCGCAGCGATTGCGCTGAGCCTCGGGATCCAGTTCTCGTACCGGCCGGCACCGATCATCAACCGCTATCCCGTGCTCGACGAGATCCTCGGCGGGGTCCTCGGGGTGCTCGAGGGCTTGATCATCCTGGCCGCGATCCTGATCATCATCGATCCGTACTTCTCGAGCTTCCCCACGCAGCCAAGCGCCGAGTTCGCCCCCCTCCGTGGCCTGCACGACTTCATCGACAACGCCGTATCGGCGCAGGTCCTGCGCGACCAAGTCATCCCGAGCGTGTTCTCGTGGGTCGGGTTCCTGTTCCCGAAGGACGTGATCGACACGTTCACCGCCGTCCTGATCCGGCTCTGACGCGAAGCTGACCCTCGCCCGGGAAACCCTCGCTCGGGAGACCCTCGCGGCGCCGAGCCTCGAGGCGGCCCGAGCCCTCATCGGCGCTCGACTCGTCCACGCCGGGCCTGGCGGCCTTCGAGCGGGGCGCATCGTCGAGGTCGAGGCGTACATCGGGACCGACGATCTCGCCTCCCACGCCCGGTTCGGCCGAACGGCCCGGAACGGGGTCATGTTCGGGCCTCCGGGCATCGCCTACGTGTACCGTGTCTACGGGATGTACGAGTGCCTGAACGTGACGACGGAACCCGACGGGAGCGCGGCGGCGGTCCTGATTCGGGCCGTCGAGCCGACCGACGGGCTGCGGGCGATTCGGGCGGCCCGGCGCGACTGGGCGCTCGTGCGAGGGGGCCTTGCGGCGGACGATCCTGGTGCCGCGGCCGTCGAGGCGCGAGTGGCGGCGATGCCCGCCGCTCGCCTCGCCAGCGGGCCGGGTCTCGTTGCCGTCGCGTTTGGAATCCACCGGACCGACACAGGGCTGGACCTCCTCGCTGAGCGGTCGCCGATCCGCCTGGAGCGGCGATCGGCGGACGAGCCGGCGCCGGAGGTCCGGGCAACCGCGCGGGTCGGCATCGGCTATGCGCCCGAGCCCTGGAAGAGCCTGCCCTGGCGGTTCGTGGACGCGCGAAGCCAGGCCGTTTCGGGACCACGCGGCGCCCGGCGCGCCTCCTGACCCTGGTGGACGCCCGGTCCGTCGCGCTCCTCGAGTTCCCGCTGATCCGCGAGCGGCTCGCAGAGAAGACGTCGTTCCCGCCGAGCCGGCGCCTCGCGGAGGCGCTGACACCGGAATCGGACCCGGTGCTGATCGCCCGGGCCCTCGATGAGACCGATGAAGCCCGGGCGCTGCTCACCGAGCGCCGGGGCGTTGGCATCGGCGGCGCCCGGGACATCGGGCCCTGGATCGACCGTGCCGTTCGGGGTGGCAGGCTCGACCCCGCCCATTTCCTCGAGATTGCCGCGACCCTGGACGGCGCAGGGAAGCTGAAGCTCGCGCTCGCGGAGGCGCGCTGGCCACTCCTGCGGGACCTGGGGCGGCAGCTGCACGCGCTGCCGGCGATCACCTCGACGCTGGCGCGGTCGTTCGATCCTGCGGGCGAGCTCCTCGATACCGCGTCGCCGCGTCTCGGTGGGCTTCGGGCCGCGGTCCGTGTCGCGTTCGACCGGCTGCGACGGCGGCTCGACGCCCTCGTCGGTTCGGAGCTCGGCAATGCGCTCCAGGAGCCGATCGTCACCCTTCGAAACGGCCGATATGTCGTGCCTGTCAAGGCCGAGGCCCGCTCACGGGTGAAGGGCATCGTCCACGACGCATCCGGCAGCGGCCAGACGCTGTTCGTCGAGCCGCTCGTCGTCGTCGAGCTCGGGAACGCCTGGCGCGAGGCCCAGGTGGCGGAGCAGGAGGAGGTCGACCGGATCCTCGACGAGCTGTCGGCGCTCGTCGCGGCGAACGGGGCCGCGCTCCGCGAGACGCTGGGCGCGCTGGCGAGCTTCGACTTCTGGTCGGCCAAGGCGCAGCTCGCGGCGGAGATGGACGGGACCAGGGCCGAGACCGCCGAGCGCCCGGAGGTGACGCTCCTGTCGGCCCGCCATCCGGGCCTGTCCGGCCGGGTCGTTCCCATCGACATCCGCCTGGGCGACGGATACACGGCCCTCGTCGTCACGGGGCCGAACACGGGGGGCAAGACCGTCACGCTCCGGACGCTGGGCCTCCTCGCCCTCATGCACCAGGCGGGCCTGCACGTTCCCGCGGCGCCGGGCAGCCGGGTCCCGATCTTCCGCGACGTGTTCGCGGATATCGGCGACGAGCAGTCGATCGCCCAGTCGCTCTCGACCTTCTCGGGCCACATGCGCTCGATCATCCGGATCGTCGACGCTGCAGGCCCGGGGGCCCTCGTCCTCCTCGACGAGCTCGGCGCCGGCACCGACCCGACCGAGGGCTCGGCGTTGGCGCAGGCGCTCCTCGACCACTTCATCCGGGCGGGGGCGCTCATCGCCGCGACGACCCACTACGCGGAGCTCAAGGCGTATGCCCACACGACGCCGGGCGCGATGAACGCCTCGGTCGAGTTCGATCTCGAGTCGCTCAGCCCCACGTACCGGCTCCGAATCGGGTTGCCCGGCGGTTCGCAGGCGTTCGCGATCGCGGAGCGCCTCGGGCTTCCGGAAGCGCTCGTCGCCGACGCGCGGTCGCGGCTCACGGAGTCGCAGCGAACCTTCGAGG
>DAINSJ010000101.1:0-6154 GCA_036741375.1 Candidatus Limnocylindrales bacterium | reverse complement strand
GCTTCTCGTTGACCTCGGTCTCGCTCCAGTGGTCGCGGTTGAGGTCCTGGACCCATTCGAAGTAGGAAACCGTCACGCCGCCGGCGTTGCAGAGGATGTCCGGGATCAGGAACTTGCCGGCCTTCCAGAGGATGTCATCGGCCTCGGGCGTGGTGGGGCCATTCGCGGCCTCGGCGATCAGGCGGGCCTTGATGTTGCCGGCATTGCGATCGGTGATCTGGTTCTCGAGGGCCGCCGGGATGAGGATGTCGCAGTCGACTTCGAGGATCTCGGCGTTGGTGATGTCCTTCGAGCCCGGGAAGCCCTGGACCGTGCCGTGCTCCTGCTTCCAGGCGATGACCTTCGGGATCTCCAGGCCGTTCGGGTTGTGGATGCCTCCGGTCGAGTCCGAGACCGCGACGACCGTCGCTTTCTCGGCGGTGATCAGCGTCGCTGCGATGGAACCGGCGTTGCCGAAGCCCTGGATCGCGACCGTCGACTTGTCGAGCTCCATCCCCAGATGGCGAGCCGCCTCGACGATGCAGTACACGGTGCCCCGGGCAGTGGCCTCGTTGCGACCCTCGGACCCGCCAAGGCTGATCGGCTTGCCCGTGACGACGCCCGGCACCGTGTAGCCCTGGTGCATCGAGTAGGTGTCCATCATCCAGGCCATGATCTGGGCGTTCGTGTTGACGTCCGGCGCCGGGATGTCCTTCTCGGGCCCGACGAGCACCTCGATCTCGGTGAAGAAGCGGCGCGTGAGCGCCTCGAGCTCCTTCTGCGAGAGCTTCTTGGGGTCGACGATCACGCCGCCCTTGCCGCCACCGAACGGGATGCCGACCACCGCACACTTCCAGGTCATCCACATCGCGAGCGCCTTGACCTCGTCGAGTGAGACGTTCTGGTGGTAGCGGATGCCGCCCTTGGCAGGACCACGACCCAGGTTGTGCTGGACCCGGTAGCCCGTGAAGACCTTGACGCTGCCGTCGTCCATCTTCACCGGGAAATGGACCGTCAGCTCGCGACGCGGCTCGCGGAGGACGCGACGCATGCCGTCATCGAGGTGCAACCGCTCGGCGGCGAGGTCGAACTGCTGCTGCGCGACCGCCCACGCGTTGATGGGCGCGGCGAGGTTCTCGGTGGTCATGGGTGGCGGTGATCCTCCGAATTGGCGCGGTTGATCGGACGAGGACGTCCCTGAAGTGCTCGGAGTATAACGGGGAGGCCGGGCCTTCGGCCCCAAACCGACGCGAGACCGCAACCTTCCCGCAATGTCAGCGGCGATACAGAACCACGCCGCCGAGGCAGCCGGGGCCGAGATGGGGGCCGACCGACGGGCCGACGACCTGGATCGTCACCGCTGCGGGATCGACACCATCCGGCATCCTGGCGATGACCTCATCGCGGAAGGAATCCGGCTCGGATGGCGGCGTCGACAGGATCGCCAGCCGCTCGACCGGGCGCGACGTGAGGAGCTCGATCACCCGCTCGCGAGCCTTCGATCTTGTCCGGACCCGGTCCGCGGTCTCGACCGCGCCGTCCTTGATGGTGATGATCGGCTTGACCGAGAGCAGCGTCCCGATGGCTGCCTGGGGGCCGGAGATCCTGCCGCCCCGCTTGAGGTATTCGAGCGTGTCGAGCGCGACGAAGAGGTTGAGGTCCGCCGCCCGATCCCGGAGGATCCGGGCGATCTCGGCGGCGGACACGCCCCGCGCTGCGAGATCGAGGGCAAGCTCGGCCAACAGGCCTTCGCCCATCGAGGCGCTCGTCGAGTCGACGATCTCGATCTCGCGCCCGGCGAGGAGGCCCCTGGCGACCTCGGCGCTCTTGATCGTGCCGGACAACGTTCCGGCGACGTGGATCGAGACGATGGCGTCGAACCCGTCCGCGAACAGCCGCTCGTAGACCGCCTGGAAGTCGCCGGGGCTCGAGGCGGCGGTCTTCGGGAAGGGGGCGTCGGGTGCGGTCATCCGGGCCCAGAAGGCCTCGGTCGAGAGATCGACGCCGGCCTTGAACTGCTCGGAGCCGAAGCTCACCGCGAGGGGGACGACGGATACCCCAAGCTCGGCGGCGCGCTTCGGATCGAGGTCGGACGCGGAGTCGGTGACGATGGCGACGCGGCTCACGGCTGGCACTCCTCGGTGGGGCTCGAGCGGGCTCTGGGCCGAGCCGCGCGCCTCCCGCCATTCGGCTTCCGATCATACGGGTCGGCTATGCCCGTCGCGAGGGCCGCCCGGTACCCTGTCGACGATGGATCGCTCGCTATGGGCCGTGCTCTTTGGGACGTTCACGCTCCGGTTCTCGACGGGCCTGACCGGCGCGCTGCTGATCTATTACCTCGCGAAACTGCACGAGCACCATCGGATCCTCGACCAGTTGCTGGGCCTCGGGAGCGGCCAGGTCGTCGGGCCGATCGCGTTTGGCGTCGTCACCGCGCTGTTCTACGTCTCGGAGCTCGTCTTTTCGCCGATCTTCGGCGTGCTCTCGGACCGCATCGGCCACCACCGCGTCATGCAGTTCGGCCCGGTGTTCGGGATCCTTGCCGCCGTGGCGACCTGGGCGACGACGAGCCTGCCGATCATCGGTGCGACGCGAGTCCTCGAGGGCTCGGCGACGGCGTCGAGCGTCCCCTCCATCCTCGGCTACATCGCCGCCGCCACTGCCGAGGACGAGGGCCTCCGGGGAAAGGCCGTGGCGCGGTTCGAGGCCGCGACGCTCGCCGGCCTGATCAGCGGGTTCGTGGTCGCGGGTCTGCTGTTCCCGCTACTCGGCCCATCCGCGTTCCTCGTGAATGGCGCCCTGTATGCGGCCTCCTTTGCGATCTACCGGTTCGGCGTCGACGAGCGGCTCGATCGACCGCCGAAGGACGACGGCGAGGCCGGAGCTTCGGCGAACGGCAATCGAAGCAGCCTCGGGCACTACTGGAAGATCCTCACCGGCACGCACGTCTGGCTCCTCGCGCCGACCTGGATCGCGATCAACGCCGTGCTGGGCCTGTACACGACCCAGACGATCTTCCAGATGGTCCGCGCACCGGACCCTCGGTTTCCCGGGCAGCTGCTGATGGGCGGCATCGAATCGTTCCAGATCAGCATCGGCCTGGCGGTCGGCGGGGCGCTGTTCTTCGCCGGCCTCATCTACTGGGGCAACCGCTTCAAGGCGATCCGGCGGACCACGATCATCCTCTACGGCCTGGGCGGTGGCGCCTTGATCGCTGTCGGGGCCGTTGCCGTCAATCACAGCGCCGGCGTCCCCGAGATCCTGCGGCTCGTCTTCGCGATCCCGATCGT
Source organism: Candidatus Limnocylindrales bacterium (assembly GCA_036741375.1). Lineage (GTDB taxonomy): Bacteria > Chloroflexota > Limnocylindria > Limnocylindrales > CSP1-4 > UBA5189. The sequence goes on along the minus strand of DAINSJ010000101.1, from coordinate 2,885 downwards.
CTTCGGGTTGTTCGTGCTGGCCGGCGCGACACCCGCGGCCATCGGGCTCCTCGCCGACGTGACCGAGGCATACCCCGACGACCGGGGCGCGATCATGGGCCTGTACAGCGTGTTCCTCGGCCTCGGCCAGATCACGGGCAGCCTGATCGCCGGCTTCGCGGCGAGCGCGTTCGGGCTCGACGGCGTGCTGATCGCCTCGGTCGTGCTGCTCGGTGCCGCGGTCGTACCGCTCATCGCCCTCCGCCGCCACGAGCACATCCTCGGCGGAGCCGGGGGACGGGCCGTGCTCGAGTGACGCGTTGACCGACGCCGGCCTCGGGCCGCTCGTGCCGGTCCCGACGGCCCGCGGCCGCCACGGGGCGGTCGTCGCGCCCCACCATCTCGCGACGGCGGCCGGGCTGGGCGTCCTGCGCGCCGGTGGGAACGCCATCGACGCCGCCATTGCAACGAACGCGGTGCTCGGCGTCGTCATGCCGAACGCCTGCGGCATCGGCGGCGACGCCTTCTGGCTCATCTGGGACGCCGCCTCCGGCCGGGAGCTCGCGCTCAATGGCTCCGGCCGGGCGCCGTCGGGTGCCGATCCTGGGCGGCTCCGCGACCAGGGCGTCGTGACGCTCCCACTGCGGGGCGCGCTCGCGGTCACCGTGCCCGGCGCGGTCCGGTCATGGGGCGACGCGCACAAACGGTTCGGACGTCTGGATCGAGCGGCCGTCCTCGCCCCGGCGATCGAGCTGGCGAGCGCCGGCTTCCCGGCCTGGGACGGCTTCATAGACGCGGTCGAGCGGACTGCGCCGTCGATCGCGGCGGCCCTCGGTCCGGACGCCGGGTTTTTCGAAATCTACCGCCCCGCGGGTCGCCCGTGGCGCCCGGGAGAGATCGTCCGCCTGCCGGGGCTGGCGGGGACCCTCGAACACCTCGCCACCGCCGGCTTCGACGCATTCTACGAGGGCGATCTCGGGGAGCAGCAGGCGCGGACGCTCCGCGGCCTCGGGCTCTCGTGCACGCCCGCCGACTTCGTGAATCACGCCTCGACGTGGACGCGGCCGATCGAGACGACCTATCGCGGCCTGCGTGTGACGACGCACCCGCCGAACGCCTCGGGCGTCGTCGCGCTCGAGATGCTCAACATCCTCGAGGCGTTCGATTCGCCCGGCTCGGACGGATTCGGGCCGGATGGGGTGCGCGACGCGCGCTGGATCCATCTCGCCGTCGAGGCGGCGAAGCGGGCGATGGCCGATCGCGACGCCACGCTGACGGATCCAGAGGCCATGGACGTCCCGGTCGCCCACCAGCTCGACAAGGGCTACGCGGCCGAGCTCGCTCGCGGGATCGATCCTGCCCGGGCCTCCGACCCGCCGGTCGCGACCAACCCGCCCGGCGGCGGCACGATCTACCTCGCGACGGTCGACGGCGACGGCAACGCCGTGAGCCTCATCGAATCGAACTACATGGGCTTCGGCTCGGGCGTCGTCGATCCCCAGACCGGGATCCACTACCAGAACCGTGGGAGCTATTTCTCGCTGGATCCGGACCACCCGAACGTCCTCGCGCCGGGGAAACGGACGCTCCACACGCTCATGCCGGGCATGCTGTTCCGCGACGATCGCGCCGAGCCGTGGGTCGTCGCCGGATCCATGGGCGGGGACGCGCAGCCGCAGGTCCACGCGCAACTCGTCTCGGCGCTCGTCGACGGTGGCCTCGACATTCGCAGCGCGATCTCGATCCCGCGCTGGTTCGTCGAGCCGGCAGCCCACTTCGAGCCTCCCCGCAACGTCCGCGCGGAGCCGCGTTTCGAGCCCGGCGTGCTCGAGGCGCTCGAGGCGATGGGCCACCCGGTGAGCCGCACCGCGCCGTTCGACGGCCGCCTGGGGCACGAGCACGCCATCGAGATCGTCGACGGCGGTCCCGCCGCTCCCGATGGATCCGTCGCCGCCGCCACCGATCCACGCAGCGCCGGCCTGCCGGCCGTCTGGTAGACGGCGCTGAATCCTGTGCGATACTCCGCGTCGCCGGTGACGTGCCGCGCTCACACGAAGCCGTCACCGGTTTCCTATTCCAGCCGGGCCACGAACGGTCGGAGGCGCCCGTGACCTCGAACGTCGGCCAGAACTACCCCTACTCGAGCGAGACTGAGGCCGAGCGCGCGGCGCGCGTCGTCAAGGCGATCGAGGTCCACGAGGGGCTGGTCGACAAGGTCGCCGCCGAGACGACCCCGCTCGACACCAACGAGCGCTGGTGGACCTGGAAGTGCCCGACGCCCGGCTGCCCCGGATTCCTGCACGCCGCCGGCTATGCCCGCGACTTGCACGCCCTGTACGTCGTCTGCGACGGAACCTGCGGCAAGACCTTCCTCCGGTAGCCTGACCCGGTCCTCTGTCGCCATCAGCCCCGCGCCCGAGCCCGCTCCAGCCAGGGCAGCCGCGCCCATCGACCGGCCGACCGTCTCGCTGCGCGATTCGCGTCGCCGGATGGTCGCCGACTCGCTGGGCATCCTCGCGAGCGCGGGCGGCTTCGGCCTCGTCTACGGCCTGAGCGCCCGCGCGGCGGGCTTCTCGCCGCTCGAGGCGAGCGGCATGAGCGTCATCGTCTTCGCCGGGGCGTCCCAGTTCGCCGCCGTCGGCTACGTGCTCGGCGGCTTCTCGTGGGCCGGGATCGTCTTACTGACGGCGTTCATCAACGCCCGTCACTTCCTGTACTCGGCGGCCCTCGCGCCGTACTTCGCCGATCGCCCACGCTGGCTCCGCGCCGTGATGGCCCACTTCATGACGGATGAGGCCTTCGCGCTCGCGCTGTCCCATTTCCGGCGCATCGGTCGGGCGGACCTGCCGGGCTACTGGTGGGCGTCGATCGGGGTCACGTTCATCCCCTGGAACGTCGCGACGATC
>DAINSJ010000100.1:1307-6158 GCA_036741375.1 Candidatus Limnocylindrales bacterium | reverse complement strand
AGCGCCTGCTCGGTCGCCTGCAGGTTCGTGATTCTCGCGCTGAGGTCGACGATCTTCGTCGTGACGTCCTCGCTCTGGGTCTGCTCGCCGAGGACCTTCGTCGCGAGCCCGCGCAGAGCGACGAGCGCATCGTCCCATCGCTGGGCCGGGATCCGGTAGGTCACGCTCGCCGTCGACTTGTCGCCATCACCCTGGCGCTGGGAACCGCTCGTGTAGCCGCCCAGGGTCGCGATCTTCTGGGTGGCATTCGCGAGGGCCGCATCGATGCCGTCGACCTGGAGAGCCAGTGTGCCGGTCTTGATGATCTGGAGGTTCGGCGTGCCGGGGTCGTAGAGGACCGGCGTTGTTCCACCCGAGCCCGAGCCGCCCTGGGTCGAACCGTTGCCCGAGCCGGGCTGGACCGGCTGTGGCTGGTCCTGCGGACCGCCAACGGGGGCCAGGATCGGCGCTGCGGCTCCGGTGCTGCATGCCGCGAGGACGATGGCGATCAAGGCGAGGGCCGCGAGGGCCCGAACGCTGCTCGCCCGTCCGGACTTCCGAGTCATGTGATCTCCTCGAGCGCTCGCGCGGCCTGGGTGGCACGCGGTGGCGCTGTGTCAAGCAATACCTGCCGGAGGGTCCGGTGGTTCCAGCCCGCCGACGGCCGCCGGGCCTGAACGGTTCCGTGACGGCTACGGGCGGTACTCGACCCCGCGAGCCGAGGGTGCGCCGGTTCTGGCGGGGAGTGCCGTGCCGATCAGCGGCCGATACGACGTCAGCCCCCGCTGCCGGCACTCGTCGGCGAGCTCGTCGACGAGGCGAACCGGCAGCGTCGGGTCGGCAAAGATGGCCGTGCCGACCTGCACGGCGACGGCCCCGACGGCGAGGAAGTCCAGCACGTCGGCGAGATCCGTCACGCCGCCGATGGCCACGACCGGGATGTCGACGACCTGGGTCACCTCGTAGACCACGCGGAGGGCCACGGGTTTGATCGCCGGACCCGAGAGCCCGCCGTAGATGTTCCCGAGAAGGGGCCGCGTCCGCGTCGGGCCGATCGCGATCCCGGATAACGTGTTTACGGCGGTCAGGGCATCCGCTCCGGCGTCGGCGATGGCACGGGCGATCGGCCGGATGTCGGCGACGTTGGGCGAGAGCTTCACGAGCAGTGGCAGGTCTGTCGCTCGCCGGACGGCCGCCGTGACCCCGGCGGCGGCATCCGCGTCGATCGCGAACTGGAGGCCGCCCTTGCCGACGTTCGGGCAGCTGATGTTCAGCTCGATGCCCGCGATGCCGGGGACGCCCTCGAGGCGCCGGACAACCTCGACGTAGTCGCCGACCGACTCCCCGGCGACATTGACGATGACCGGGACCTCCCAGCTCGCCCACGTGTCCGAATACTTCGCGATGACCGCGTCGACACCTGGGTTCTGGAGACCGATCGAGTTCAGCATCCCGGCCGGCGTCTCCGTCACGCGCGGCGTCGGATTGCCGATCCGCGCTTTCAACGTCGTGCCCTTGCAGCAGATCGCGCCGAGGCGCTGGACCTCGACGACCTCGCCGTATTCGATGCCGTAGCCGAACGTTCCCGACGCGACGAGGATCGGGTTCCGGAGCATGAGCCCGCGCCCGACATCCACGGCGAGGTCGACCTCGACATCGGTCGGTGTCGGGGTGACGACCGATGTGGGGCGGACGACCGGCCCCGCCGGACTCGCGGCCCGGGCGGCCATCGGCGCCGATCCGACCGACGCGAACGCCGACTTGACCTTGCGGACGGTCGGCTGGCGCTTGGCCGCGGTGACCCGCCCGGTCGGCGACGTGACCACCCGACGTCGGGCCTTCACCAGCGGGCCTCCCACTCGATCTCCTCGGCCGCGAACACTGGGCCCTCGCGGCAAACGCGCTGCGGCGTGCCCGAGGTCGACATGACGACGCAGCCGAGGCATGCCCCGACTGCGCAGCCCATGTTCTGCTCCATCGACACCTGGAGGAACGCCTTCCGTCGCGCCTGGGCCGAGCCTGCCGGCACGGGCTTGCCGCCACCGCGCTTGCGGCCGAGAGACGCCACGCCCATCCGGGATCGGCGGGTCGCCGCGAGCCGGGCGAGGGCCTTCAGCATCGGCAGCGGGCCGCAGGCGAACGCCTGGTCTGCCCATGCCTCGTACTCGGGCACGAGATCGGTCACGTAGCCGTGGTGACCCACGGAGCCGTCATCGGTCGCGACGACGTACTCGACCTCGTCGGGCAGGAGCGAGGTCGGATAGACATCCTGGGCCGTCGCGCCACCGAAGAGCAGCGTGACCTCGCGTCCGGCCCGGATTGCCTCGTCGGCCAGGGCTCGAACGCCGGCCATCCCGAGGCCGCCCGCGATCAGGAGAAGATGCTGGCTCCGGGGATCGACCTCGAACGGACGTCCGAGCGGGCCGAGCATCTCGATCCGGTCACCGGGCCGGAGGTGGGTGAACCACTCGGTGCCACGGCCGACGGTCCGAAAGTGGATCGTGAGCGTGCCAATGACCGGATCCAGCGTGTTGTACGAGAACGGGCGGCGCAGGACCATGCCCGAGTAGTCACCGGTCCGGACGTGGACGAACTGGCCGGCCCTCGCGCCGCTGACGAGCTCAGGTGCGTGGTACGTCTGCAGCCACTGGTCGCGGAGGATCTCGCGGCTGCCGACGAGCTCGGCGCCGGCGAGGCGCATCGTCGGTGGGGTCGCGGGGCTCGACCGCCGCGGTGATGGATCGCGCGATCGAGCCTCCGAGGGGCTCGCGTCACGCGTCGGCGTCGGCACCCGGTTCGTCCCCGTCGGCACCGGGTTCGTCTCCGTCCGCGCCAGGTTCGTTTCCGCTGACCTCTGGGTAGGCTTCCGCGAGGGCCTCGGCGAGATCGCCGAACACGTCGGTCGGGTCGTAGAAGCGGACGATCTGCTCCGCGCCGGCGATGTCCTGCCAGGTTGTCTCGCCTTCCGGGATGACCTTGCCCCGGAACCCGCCCACCTCGAGCGCGAGGTGCTCATCGTCGTCGTCGACGATGACGAGCGTCCCGATCTCGCCGAGCAGGCCCGCCGCGGCGTTCTCGAACTGCTCGATGAGCCCGCTCTCTGCTCGCTGGCTGCGCTCCTGGAAGTCGAGGGCCAGCTCGTACAGCGAGGCCGCCGCGCTCCGCTCGTCGTGGGCCTCGCGAACCGCCGGTTGCCCGGCGGCCCAGCTGTCGGCCGCCGCGGCGTACGGATCCGTTACAGCGCTGACCTGGGCCTCCTCGGGCGGCGTGTCGCTCCAGACGTCCTCGCGCTCGATGTCCGCGAACGCCTGGAGGATGTCCGCTGGGTTGTACAGCTCGACGAGCTCGGGGGCCGTCTCGATGACCTCCGTCTCGGAGATCCACTCGCCGTGCGCGTCGTCGAACACCCGGCTCCGGCTTCGGAACGTCCCGTCGGGCGCGACCGCGAGGTAGTCGGGGTCGTCGTCGATGAGCGTAAGCCCGCCGAGCTCCTGGATCCGTGCCGCCTGGTCGGTCATGAAGCGCTCGAGCTGCTCGCCGGCCCGGACGAGGAAGTCCGATCGCTCGAGCGAGGCATCGCGGGCCATCTCGGCCAGGAGCGCGTTCCGGCGAGGTTCCATTCGATGCCTCCTAGAGATGGAACTCGAGATCCGGCCCCATCCGCTGGCGCAGGAACATCGAGTGCTGGCGTTCGAAGATCCACTCGGCGCCGCGATGGGCAAGGACCTGGATGCCCTGGTCGGCTTCGAGCTTGTCGAGGGTCGCATAGTCCGGCAGGTCGAGGAAGATCACGTTGTCGTAGTCCCAGCCGTGGGCGACGTTGTACCAGCCGATGAGCTTGATCCCGTACTTCTCGCCGTATTCCTTCACCTGCTTCGGAAAGATCGTCTTCATGTAGAACTTGAAGAACGGATCTCGCCCGCGGCGAACGGTGAAGTACGTCGCGAGCACGGGCACGGGCGCGAATCCTCCTGGGGCTCGGTCGGGCTGGGCCCGGCTATTCTCGCACGCCGCCGCCGGGCGGCTCGCTCGGATCCGCGTCGGCGCCGGGGTCAGTGCCCGCGTCGGCGCCACCGTCAGCGCCTGCATCGGCCCCTTCGGGCGCCGCGTCCTCGAGCTCGCCGACGGTCTTTGTCGCAGAGCCGAGCGGTCGGCGTCGCCCCGCCGCTCGCCGGTCGGCGGCCACGAGGCGCAGGAGGAAGATCACGGTCTGGCCCGCGAACAGGAGCAGGAGCAACACGATCACCAGGAGCGCGCCGCTCACGGGAACCGGCCAGTTCCAGGCGACGCTCAGCGGCGTCAGGACGATCAGGATCGCGAGGACGACCACCTGGCTCCAGAAGCAGCCCAGTCCCGGACCCTTCTCGGCATCGAGCGGCGCGCCCTTGTACTGGACCTCACGCGCCGCTGCCGGTCGCGGCGGATCGTGTTGGGGTTCGTCGGTCACGGCTGCCGACTCTATCCGAGTAAGCCTCGAGCCGCCGGAGCTTCATGCGCGGCCTGGCTTCCGGCGGCACTACGGAGCGATGACCCGGATCCCAACCTTCTGCTCCGGAGGCCGTGGAGCAGTCAGGAGGGTGGCAAGACCTCCGTCGACCGGCCCGTCTCGAGCGCGTAATCCCAGACGTCGATGTCGGGTGGTTTCACGCCGAGTGCGGTCAGGCCTGTGCAGACCTGGCTCCGATGGTCGGTCCCGTGATGGATCGCCTGGGCGAGCCGGATTCCGATCGGTGCCTGCCGGCGGTAGCCATCGTCGTCAACCTCTTCGACGATCGTCTGTGGGTCCAGATCGCCCGAAAGGATCTGCGACCAACGGTCCGCCTGACGCTCGATCGCGGCGCGGAGCTCGGGCAGTCTCAGGCGATCCTCGTC
>DAINSJ010000100.1:0-1207 GCA_036741375.1 Candidatus Limnocylindrales bacterium | reverse complement strand
CTCCGGGCTGAGTGTGAGACAGGCATCGATCACGCCCAGCGAGGCCCAAACGTGATGGGCGAACGCGTCCCCCATAAGCGAGAGCCAAACTCGATCGGTGTCCGCTGCACCGACCTGGCTCACGCGGCCGGTACTCGCCCGCGACCGAGCGCGACCACCGCGAGGCCGCCTGTGCGCCCGGCAATCCCCACGTCCCGCTCCTCGGGTGGGACGCCACGCCCCGCTCGATCCCACGCCGTTCGGCTGACGAGGAGCTCGCTGGGGCCTGCAAGTCCGCCCAGGCGTGCCGCGATGTTTACGGTGTCGCCGAGCGCGGTGAAGTCGATCTTCTCGGCGCTGCCGATCGCGCCGACGAAGGCCTCGCCGCTATGGACGCCGGCACCGACGAGGACGCCACTTTCGCCGAGGCCGCTGCGCTCAACGGCGTCGAGGACCGCGAGGCCGGCATCGATCGCACGGGCGGCGTGGCTCTCGCCGGCGATGACCGGGATGAAGAGCGCCATGACGCCGTCACCAAGGAACTTGTCGATGATGCCGCCGTTCCGGTCGATGGCGTCGCCGGCGAGGTGGTAGTAGTCCTGCAGCAGCGCCCGGTACCGTCCCGACGTGATGCGTTCGGCCAGGCCGGTCGACCCGCGCACGTCGGCGAACAGGACGCTGATCTCGATGTCGGCACCGCCCGGGAACTTGGCGAGCTGGCCGACGCAGGCCTTGCACAGCAGCGGGTTGTCGCGCATCGGCCCGTGCCAGAAGATATTGGCGACCGCGCCGCCGATGCCGTGGAATGGCGAGGCGCAGACCTTGCAGCGAGGCGAAGCCGGGATGCGTCCCCAGAAGCGTCGAACCCTGAGCAGCGACGGGTCCTCGCCGGTCAGCAGGGCGCGCCACCGGGCGGTCGTTTCCTCGTCGTCTGCCATGACCCAGATGGTACGTCTCGATTCCAGCAGGGTGCCCCGGGTCAGGTGCCTCGCGCCACGGATTCGATGAGATCAGCCGCCCGGACAGTGCCGGGATTCGCCTTGAGCCGGTTCGAGATCGCGGTGAGCCGATCGTGGAGCACCGAGTCGGCAAGGAGGCGGTCGGCGGCGCCCGTCAGCTCCGCATCCTCGAAGTCGTAGGTGGCCAGGCGCACGCCGAAGCCGGTCTCGTCGATCCGCTGGGCGTTGTCGACCTGGTCCCAGAAGAGCGGCAGCACGATCATCGGCTT
>DAINSJ010000099.1:4857-6163 GCA_036741375.1 Candidatus Limnocylindrales bacterium | reverse complement strand
AGGATCTCGTAGGCCCGCTTGAGGAGGAGATAGACCGTCTCGCTCGCGTGGCGCTCCTCCATCGTGCCGCTCGCGAGCTCCGCGAGATACGACGCCGTCCCGAACGAGACGAGATCATCCCGGAGGTTGAGCCATGCATGAATGACGTCGACCTGGGTCACGACCTCGAACGTCCGGCCGTGGGCGAGCGCGACTCGCAGCTCGGCGAAGGGCTCGAGGCTCCCGCCGAGGCGTGACGTCGGCCGCCGGACGCCCTTCGCGATCGCCTTGAGCTTGCCGCCGCCCGGCGTGATGAGCGTCAGGATCCGATCCGCCTCGCCGTAGTCGAAGCGCGAGAGGACGATGGCCTCGGTCGTGTAGCGGCGCGGAACGGGCATGCCGCGACGGTACACCGACCCGCCCGCGGCCGGTGGGGGCAGGGCAATGCGGCGGCCGAGGCGAGCGGGTCGCCGCGAACCCGCTACTTTTCCCGCGCACGTTTGGCGCCCGCCTCACCTACAATGCCGCCGATGGCCCTTTCCACCGGTCCCGACATCGTCGAGCTCATCGCCGACACGGAGGCCGAGATCCTTCGGCTGGTCGAGAACGACGACCCGGCCACCGCCGGCGTCTACGAGATGTGCCGTTACCACCTCGGGCTCGATGGCTCGGGGCCGTCCGGCAAGCGGATGCGGCCGCTCCTCGGGCTGCTGGCATACGCCTCGATCACGGGCGAGTACGAGCGGGCGCTGCCCGGCGCGGCCGCCGTCGAGCTCGGCCACAACTTCAGCCTCGTCCACGACGACATCGAGGACCATGACCTCGAGCGGCGCCATCGACCCGCGCTGTGGACTCTCCATGGCATCCCCCAGGCGATCAACACCGGCGACATGCTGTTCAGCCTCAGCCGCGTCGCATTGCATCGATTGACCGACCTCGGTTTCCCCGATCGAACCGTCCTCCGGCTCATGCGTCTCTACGATGAGACGTGCGTCGCCCTCTGCGAGGGCCAGTACATGGACATGCGGGCCAGCGAGTCGGACGCCCAGATGTCCGTCGATGCGTACTTCGACATGATCGGTCGCAAGACCGCGGCCCTGATCGCGGCCTCGATCGAGGCCGGCGCCGTGCTCGCGACGGAGGACGAAGAGGTGATCCGTCGCTATCGATCCTTCGGCTGGGATCTTGGCATCGCGTTCCAGCTCAACGACGACCTGCTCGGCATCTGGGGCGATGAGCAGGCGACCGGCAAGGAGCCGACCGACATCGCCCGGCGTAAGAAGACCTTGCCGCTGCTGTACGCGTTCGAGAACGCGAACCTGACCGA
>DAINSJ010000099.1:0-4757 GCA_036741375.1 Candidatus Limnocylindrales bacterium | reverse complement strand
GCCTGCCGCCGGGAAGATCGCCCGAACGGCCTCGTCCACCTGGGTCGGGTCGAACGCCCAGCCCTCCAACACGACCCCGATCGCGGACGGGTCATGAAGCACCGAGATGCGCGTCACGCCAAGGGCGCCCAGCCGGGTGGCCACCTCCGGCCCCACGACCGGCTCGTCGGCGTCGACGCCGGCGACCAGGAGCGCGATGGCCATCGATTCCCCTTCGCGGTGCGGTAACCCGTCCGTGGGTCTCACCGGAGGCTAGGGGCCCGAGGAGGCCTCATTCATCGGGAGAATCCCGTACCACCGCCCCGACCCGGGTCGCCAACTCGGTCCTGTTGCGAAGGCCGACCTTCGCCAGCACGTTCGTGAGATGTCGCTCCACGGTCTTCGGCGAGACCACGAGCGCCTCAGCGATCTCGCGGTTGCTCAGTCCCTCAGCCACGAGCCCGGCGACCTCCCGCTCTCTGGGGCTGAGGTCATCGAGGCCGCCGCGACCGGATCGTCGGTCGCGGCTTGAGCGCTCCCTCCGCCAGGCACGCACGCCAAGGCGGCGAAGCGCCTGGGTGGCAAGGCGCCCCTGATTGATCGCGCCGATCTCCTCCGCGAGGGCGGCAGCCTCCTTGAACGCCTCGGTCGACCGACGGCGATCCAGAGACCCGAGCGCCGCTCCCAGGTCGAGGTAGGCCCAGACCAGGTCCTCGAGGGAGCCGCCGCTCGTCAGCGATGTGACCAGGCGATCCAACGTCTCGGCCGCTTGTGCGGGGTGCCCTTCCGCCAGCTCGATCGCGGCATCGGTCCGCAGCCGCCACCGCTCCTGCATCAGGGAGCCATCCCTCGGCTGGCCTCCCCATGCGGCACGCTCGTCCCTCGCGGCATCAAGCTCGCCGATTCGAGCCAGGACCTCGGCCGAAACGATGGCCAGCTCGGCGCTGCACCTCGGGCAACGAGCCAGGGCGGCATCCGAGCGGGCGGTAGCCAGCTCGGCCATGACTTCCTTCGCCGCGCGCCGACCTTGGAACCGGGCCAGCCACGCCGCGATCGACTCGTGGATCCCGAGGCGGAAATGCGGATCACGCTCCGTGGCGGCATCATCTCGCAGCGCGGCGAGGGCCCGGACGGGATCGCCCAGGGCAAGCTCGACAGAATGGAGGATCGCGAGGCCATTGCCCCAGCGCCGGGGAGCCGTTTCCAGGCGCCCCTCGAGCTGGGCCGTTTCCCTGGCGATCGAGCGTGCCTCGCCGAGGCGCCCGAGGTTCCGCAGGGCGCGCGCCAGGCCCTGCCCCGCCTCGGCCATCGCGGAGGGAGCGACCACTTGATGTGCCAGATCCCAGGCTTGCCGGTAGCGCGCCTCAGATTCACGGATCCGACCCTGCGGCTGGAGGCCGAACCCGGCCCGGATTAATGCCGCGATGTGCAGTTCCGGCTCCAGGCCGCTCGCCACGAGGATGCTCATCTCGCCGAGGCGTTGGACATCCGCAAACCGCTCCCCCTCCTGAAGCGCAGCGTCGCCCGCGGCCTCCAGCGCGGCGAGATACGCGGTTCGCATCGCCAGACCGAGCCGCTCCAGGCCCCCGGCCGCGGCGACCGCGGCCTCAGCCGTGGCCACGGCCCGATCAGCCGCTTCCGTGCCCGCGGCAGTTTCGTGATCGAGCCAGAGCCGAATGTCCGCCGTCAGGGCGTCCAGCTCGACGGCCATTTCGGGGCTCAGGATCGCCACGGCCCGAGCGCGATCGAGATGGGCATGGGCGGCGTCGGCACGCGCTCGGCGATACGCCGCTCTCGCCGCCTCGAGTTCTGCGTGTTGCCGCTCGGAGTCATCGCTCGTGCCCGCGCTGACGGCCGCCCAGCGTTCCTCCGCGAGCTCCTGCTCCCCGAGGATGGCGGCCAGCTCGGCGAGCCTCCGATCAAGATCGATCTTCGCCGGAGCTCCGCTCGCCAGCTCGTCGCTGATCGACGCGACAAGCCGCAGGTGGTGGCGGCCCAGCAGCCGACGCCGCGGTGATGCGAGAAGCTGCGCGGCGAGTGCGGCGGTCGGTAGGCCTCCGCTTGCACGGTGCTCGAGAGCCTCGGCAAGGAGCTGGAGGTCGTCGCCAGCATTAGCCTCGATGACCTCTGCAAGCCGAGCGTGGAGCCGAGTCCGTGTCGGGGCCGGGAGTGAGCGATCGGCCGCCTCGCGGATGAGGTCGTGGGCGAGCCGCAGGCTGCCGGCCGCCTCGACGGCCAGTCCTCGGGCCAGCAGCTCGCGTGCCGCTTGACGAGCACGATCCGGCGGCCAGCCCAGGACCCTGGCGAGCTCCTCGGCCGGAAACGGCCGAGCCGCCACCGCGAGACCTGCGAGGACGGCGCCCGCGTCACCGCTGAGCGCGAGCAGCCGGTCGGCGATGAGCTGCACCGGGTCGGTCGCACCTCGCCGGCGTGCGAGGGCCTCCAACCAGAATGGAACACCCTGGGCGCGACGCCAGAGCTCCTCCGCCACGGCATCATCGACATCGACATCGATGGAGCGCGCGAGTCGCGCCCCCTCGTCGAGCGTCAGTGGTCCAAGCTCGATGAACGCGTGCCGTTCGGGCGGCAGCTCCGCCTCGGCGCTCGCCTGCAGACCCGCCGCAACCGGCGACGGTCGGGCGGCCGCGAGGACGACGAACGGTCGATCGGCGGACTCTGCGGCCCGCAAGAGGTAGTGGATGAGCGCCACGGAGGACTCGTCGACCCATTGAAGGTCGTCCACGGCGAGGACCGCCATCCCGAAAGACCCGAGCGCGCGGTGCGCGGCCTCGAAAACGCGGAGCGGATCGCCGGTGGGCTGATCCCGCCCGCCGAAGACCAGCTGGTCGAGCCCGTCACCGTGATGCGGGACGCCGGTCAGAGCGCGGAGAAAATCGCCAAGCGCGGCAAAGGGGATGGGCTGGGTCGGCTCGAACCCGACGGCGCGGATGACCCGCCCGGGCGCCGTCGCCGCGAGAACCTCGGCGAGGAGCCGAGTCTTGCCGCTTCCCGGCTCACCGGTAACCATCGCGACGGCCGGGCGGCGAGATTGATGGGCCTGCTGGCGGAGGGCGACCAGCGCCTCCAGCTCGCGGCGGCGGCCGACGAAGAGAGGATGCATTTGGAAGCATCGTAGCGGGCCAAGGGAGCGCCCCGGTCACCCCAGGCTGCGTTCGACCCTCGGGTGGGATGAGGGGCGATCTTCAGTTACCGGTCGTCGTCCTCGGGCGGCGCCTCGCCGGGGTTGCGCGTGACGAGGACCTTGCCGACGCGGCGGCCGTCGGTCGTCTCGACCGTGAGCGTCAGGCCGTCAAGCTCGACCCGGTCGCCCGGGGATGGGACACCGCCGATCCGGTGGTACACGAGACCCCCGACCGTGTCGTATTCCTCCTCGTCCTCCAGGTCGAGGTGCATGTCGAACAGCTCCATGAGCTCGTCGACGTCGGCCCGACCGTCGACGCGGGCCTCGTGGTCCGATAACCGGACGACCATCGGCTCCTCGACGTCGTATTCGTCCTGAATCTCGCCGACGATCTCCTCGAGGAGGTCCTCGATCGTGACCAGCCCCGCGGTCCCGCCGTACTCGTCGAGCACGATCGCGAGATGAACCTTCCGGCGCTGGAGCTCGTGGAGGAGGTCGTCGATCGTCATCGACTCCGGCACGAGCACGGGGGCCCGGAGGAGCTTCCGGAGCGATGGTCGCGGACCCGCATCGGCCTTGAGGTACGGCAGCAGGTCCTTGGCGTAGAGGATGCCGACGATCTCGTCGATCGAGTCCTCGTACACGGGGACCCGGGAATGGCCGACTTCGATGACAAGGTCGATCGCGTCCTCGAACGTCGCGTCGGACGGCAGCGCCGCGATCGACACACGCGGCACCATCACCTCGTGGACGCGGCGCTCGCCGAGCTCGATGACCGCGTTGATCATCTGCTCCTCCTCGGCTTCCAGAACGCCCTGCTCGCCGCCCCGCTCGACGATCAGGCGGAGCTCCTCGGCCGTGATGGCCGCCTCGGGGTTGAGCCGGACGCCGAGCGCTCCCGTCACCCAGCGGGTGATCCCGGTCAGGAGGGCGATGACCGGCCCGAGGATCCGGCCGATGAAGTCGATCGGACGAGACAGGACGAGCGAATAGCGCTCGGGATTGGAGAGCGCCAGCGACTTCGGGACGAGCTCCGCGAAGACGATCGTGAACATCGCGAGGATGACCGTCACGACGATGAGCGCCACGGCCTCTGCCGCGCCGGGGTCCATGCCGGCGGTCTCGAGGACTCCGCGCAGGCTCGCGACGAGGTTCACGGCCGCGTAAGCGGAGGCGAAGAAGCCGATGACCGTCAGCCCGAGCTGGCTGACCGCGAGGAACCGGCCCGGATCGTCGAGCAGGCGTCGTACCCGGCGGGCAGCGGGATTGCCCTCGTCGACGAGCTGGTCGACCCGGCTCCGCCGGACCGACACGAGGGCGATCTCCGCTGCGACGAAGAACCCTTCGAGGAGGGTCAGCAGGACGAGGAAGAGGATCTGTCCGATCGGCACGTCCATCAGCCTTGGGGGTCCGGGGCCTTGGGCGGCCTCGGCTCGCGGATGCGGGCCGGCACGCCGACGGCGAGCTTGCCCGCGGGCACGTCCTTCGTCACGACGGCGCCGGCGCCGGTTCGCGCACCTTCGCCAAGGGTCACCGGAGCCACGAGCATCGTGTCGACGCCGAGGAAGGCCCGCTCCCCGATCGTCGTCGGGTGCTTCGTCCGCCCATCCCAGTTCGCCGTGATCGTCCCGGCGCC
>DAINSJ010000098.1:0-6254 GCA_036741375.1 Candidatus Limnocylindrales bacterium | reverse complement strand
TCGCGGACTTAGGGGGCACGGAGCGAACGTTGTTCACATGACGTGGAAACATGCCGGCGGAACGGCGGCGGGGGCGCGGAACGGCGGCGGGGGCGCGGAGCCCCAACGGGGGCGCGAAAGCCCTGGCTACAGCTCGACGAGCTACAGCTCGACGAGCTACAGCTCGACGAGCGCCTCGCCACCCACGAGCACGAGGCGCGGTCGCACGGCCGCAAACGCCGCCGCCCGCTCGCCCGGCTCACGCGGCGCGGCCGGCAGCACGATCAGGTCGCCCGGAGCCCCCGGAATCAGCCGGCCGCCGAGCGGGTCGCGCGCAAGCTGCGCCGGTCCGACGGTCGCTGCGCGGAGCGCCTGATCGAGCGTCAACGCCTCGTCGGGTCCGAAGGGCTCCGCATCGTCGCCCCAGGACGGGTCGCGCCTCAGGACGGCGAGCGCGATCCCGGGCCACGGGTCGACCGGCTCGATCGGCGCGTCCGTGCCGAACGCGAGGACCGCGCCGGCTTCCAGGAGCGACCGCCAGGCGTACCCGGACGTCTCGGCGCGGGACCCCCAATCGCGGCGCGCCGTGGCCGCGTCCTCGCGCAGGTGCACCGGCTGGACCGACGCCCCGATCCCGAGCGCGCCGAACCGGGCCCGGTCCTCCGGAAGGCAGAGCTGGACGTGCTCGAGGCGGGGCATGAAGGACACGCGTGCGGTCGTCGGTGCGAGGGCGTCGAGCGCTGCGCCGACGGCTGCGTCCCCGATCGCATGGATCTGGGTGGCGATTCCACCCGCAGCCGCCTCGAACGCGAGCTCGGCCAGCTCGGCCTGGCGCATCAGCATGACCCCCCGATCCGCGGAGTCTTCCCGCGGGGCCACGAGTGCCGCCGTTTGCGAACCGAGCGTCCCGTCGGCGAAGAGCTTCAGCCAGCCAAGACGAATGGTGCCCGCGGGATCCCTGCCGATCGGCGTGCCGCTCCCGAGCCCTTCCGCACGAGCGCGAGGCAGGCCGTTCGCACGGATGCCGGCCAGGACCTGGAGTGGCAGATCGCCGCGGTCCGAGAGGCTGCCCAGGAGCTCGAGATCCTGGAGCGTCGGATCAGCCCTCAGCGCGCCCGGGTCGTGGATCCCGACGATCCCATACCGAAGCAGCTCCTCGGCGAGCTCCGCGATCGCCTGCTTCACGACATCGTCGCTCGGCTCGGGGACGAGCCGCGAAACGAGCTCGCTGGCGTTCTCGAGTAGGACGCCGTTGGGCTCGCCATCCGCCGAACGCCGGATGATGCCTCCTGGTGGGTCCGCCAGCGCGGCATCGATGCTCGCGGCTCGAAGGGCCGAGTGGCTCGCCCAGATGGCGTGGTGGTCGATCGACCTGAGCGCTGCGGGCCGCCCGCGGACGGCGCCCTCGAGGTCGTCGGCCGTCGGCCAGCGACCCCAGCGCCCGTGATCCCAGCCTGCGCCCAGCAGCCACTCGTTGGGCCCGAGACGGCTCGCCGCGGCTGCGACCAGTGCCAGGCCCTCGTCGAGGGACGCGGTTCCGGCCAGGTTCACCTGGCGCGCCTCGAGGGCCGCGTCGCGCAGGTGCAGATGGGCGTCCGTCAGGCCGGGGATCGCGATCTCGTCGCGCTCGAGGTTGAAGCGCTGGGTGTGCGGATCGGCCCGGGTCTCGAGGTCCACCGCGGATCCGGCGAACGCCACCTTGCCGTCCTTGATCCCGATCGCCTCCACCCAGCCGAAGCCTGCCTCGCCGGCGAAGGTCGCGACCCGACCGATCACGAGGGTGTCGAGAGGCATGTCAGGCCTCGGGCCCGGCCGGGTCGGCGAGGAGCCTCGCGAGCGCCGTCCGGTCCAGCCCCGCGCCGAGCCCGGCGGCGAGCGCGATGCGCGTCTTGGGACCGCTCAGATGGCCGGCGAGGATCGCGCCCTCGCGAAGCCAGGTCGCGCCCCCGCCGCGGAAGGCGTACGCGGGGCTGACCGCGCCCGAGGGGCACCGCGTCGTCAGGGCGACGACCGTGCCCGCCGCCATCGCCCGGACGGCCGAGTCGAGGAGCGCCGCGGAGGTGTTCCCGGCCCCGGTGGCCTCGATGACGATCCCGGATGGTCGACCAGCCGACGCGGCATCGAGGAGCCGCCCGTCCATCGCGACATGCGCCGTGATCAGGTACACGTCCTCAGCGGCATGGTCGGTCGCGACGTGCCGCCGCGCTCCTCGGCGCCGCGAGATCGCCACCGCGCCGTCACGAATCCTCCCGAGCGGCCCCGTGTCGAGACTCTTGAACGTATCGAGCGCACTGGCATGGGTCTTCGTGACGGCGTCCGCGGCGTCGATCGAGCCGGCGAGGACGACCACGACCCCCGCTCCCGCGAGCTCCCCTGAGGCCGCGCACGTCACCGCGCCGAGGAGGTTGGCCGGCCCGTCGTAGCCGGGATCGGAGGCGGTCCGCATCGCACCGGTGACGACAACCGGCTCCGGACGGTCGGTCACGAGGTCCCACAGGAAGGCCGTCTCCTCGAGCACGTCCGTCCCCTGGACGACGACCACACCGTCGATCGCCGGATCTTCCTGCGCCTCCCGGATGCGCGCCGCGATCTCGAACAGGCCCGGGAACGAGAAGTGGCTCGCCGGGGTTCGACCGAGGTCGATCGGCACGATCTCGGCGACCCGGTCGAGGCCGGGCGTCCGGGCGAGGATCGCCGCGCCGTCGAGCGCCGGCACGTTGCCGCCCGCTTCGGCGTCCGCGACCATGCTGATCGTGCCGCCGGTGAAGATCACCGCGACCCGACTCATCCCTCCACCTTCGGCGCCCCGATCGCGCCGTCCTCCGGATTCGGGCCCTGGCGGTCGCCGGGCTGGAGCGTCGAGCCCGTCGGGTCGACCGGCGTCCCGTGGAGCAGGTGCGCCGGACCCTCCGGCGGAACTCCCGCCGGCAACGGCCCCCGCGTCATGACCGAGACGATTCCGGACGCAGTGACGGCGATCGCGATGAACAGGATCACCGCGGTGGTGCCGATGAGGTCCGAGATCGGGCCGACGATGATGATCGGCAGGATGCTCGCCACCGAGACGAGCATGTTCAGGACGCCGAAGACACGGCCTCGCACCTCCTCCGGAAGATCCTCCTGGAGCTGCGTCTGGCTCGCGATGGCCACGATCCCGTACGCGATCCCGGCGAGGAACGCGAGCGCGACCACCACGGCAACGAGCGATGTCACCGCAGAGAGGTTGACGACGGCCACGTCCCCGCCCAGGCCCTGCAGGAATCGGCTCACCGGACCGGCGATGGTCAGGATCGAGAGGAGAATTCCGAGCGCGATCATGCCGGCCTCGATCGCCCGGCGGCGGTGAATCAACTTGCCGTAGTTGTTGAGCAGGAGAACGCCCATGACGATGCCGAGGCCCAGCGGGAGGACCACGACGATCAGGTCCTTCGGGCTGAGCCCGAGCGTTTGCGAGGCGAACTTGGGGCCCAGGACACCGATGACCCCGATCAGCGAAGCGGCGATGCCGAGGTAGACGAGCGTCCAGCTGATCGCCGTGTGGTCACGGATGTACACGATCCCTTCGCGCAGCTGGCCGATCGTCCCGCCGACGGTCTGGCCGGCCTCGGCGACGGCCCGGCGCCCGCCAGGGCGTTCGTGCGGCGCCGGCTTGTTCGACGGCAGCGTCGCGCAGAACGCCGCCCCGATGCCGTAGAGCACGGCAACTCCAAGGATGACCGGCTCCGGTCCGCCGGCCACGGTAACGATCAGCGGCCCCAGGAACGCGTAGCCGAGCGCAAATGCGGCGTTGAGCGTCAGCGTGAACAGGCCGTTCGCGGCGATCAGCTGCGACCGCGGCACCAGGAACGGAATCATGGCGGCCTCGGCCGGGGCAAAGAACACCGTGACGGTCGCGAAGGCGATGTTCAGGAGCAGGACTGCCGGAATGTTGTGGCCGATGAGGAACATCGCCACGAGGATCGCGGCGCGCAGCCCGTTCGTGACCACGAGCACCAAGCGACGATCGAGCCGGTCCACATACACGCCCGCGAGGGCGGATAACAGGACGGATGGCACCAGGAAGGTCAGGAACAGCCCGCTCACGGCGGTGCTGCTGTCGGTGACCTCGAGGACGAGGACGGTCAGGCCGTACAGCACCATGTTGGCGCCGATCTGGGTCGCCGCCTGGGCGAGCCAGAGCAGGAGGAACGAGCGATTCCGGAGGACGGCCGCGCCGCCGGTCTCGGCGGCGGGGATCGATTCGCCGGTCATGCCTCCGGGGCCGGAGCGGGACGCAGGGCCGCGCTGATCGCAGGGTTGCCCCGGCTGACGAATCCCTCGAGGCGCGCCTCGAGACTCCGGCGCCCGAGGAGAAGATGACGGTCGCAGGTCCGGCAACGGAGGCCGATATCGGCCCCGAGCCGATCGACCAGCCACTCGCGGCCACCGCACGGATGCGCCTTGCGGAGCCGCACGACATCGCCGAGGTACAGCTCCGTCACGGGCCGGGTCGTCATGGCCGCGGAGCCTATCAAAGGCGCGGTTGGCCGTCGCCCGGGATGAGGTTTCGGGTGCTCGCCGGCAGCGTCACCGCCTCGAGCGGCGTCACGCTCAGGCGGGCGTCGGGATAGGTCGCTCCGACCTGGGCGATGACGCCGCCGGCCCGCGTGAGGGTGCCGACGAGGATCTCTGGACTGCCGATCGCGCGGATCTCGAAGACGTCGCCCAGCGCCGTGTTCTCGATCGAGAGGGCGCCCGGCGCGCCCGCCACGACGACGCCCGGGACGACTCGCACGGCGGCCACTGCGATCGCCTCGGCGCCGGCATTCCGGAGCTCGTTGAGGACCTCCTCGATCCCATCGCCGCCGATGGCGCCCCGGACGCTGATCGAGATTCCGGGACCGGTCAGGCCGATCGCGCCGGACCAGGCCTGGATTCGGGCGAGATCGGTATCGAGCTGGTCGACGGTGGTCTGGCCGTTGGCCCGTGCGGACTGGAGTGAGGCCGCCTGTTGCTCGAGGCCCGCGATCTCCGTTCGGAGCTGCTCGTTGCGCGTGTTCAGGTTGGCGATGACCAGCGTCAGCTCCTGAGTCGACAGGGTCGACAGGCCGGGCACGGCCGCCTGCCCGCGAAGCTGACCGATGACGAGGATCCCGAGGATCGCGGCCACCCCCGCGATCGTGAGCTGCTCGCGCCTGCTTCGCCCGAAGCCTCGAGCGACGCTCGTCATGGCGTCGTGCTCGGGGAGGCCACGGGCTGGCCGAAGCGAACGACGACCGTTCCGGCGAAGGCCGGCACGTCGACGACATCGAGCTCGGCCACCGCGAGGCCGAGGCCGTGATGCTCCACCCGATCGGTCACGAACTCCCGGAACGAGGCGGACGCCTGGAGTCGCTTGTACAGATCGCGTGGCCCGATCGCCGTGACCTTGTACGGCGGGGCGAGGTACGCCGAGTTCACGAGCACGGAGCCGCCGATGTCCAGGACGGCGGTCGACACGGTGACCCGCTCATCGTTGATCGAGACGGCTTCCGCGCCGCCGAGCCAGAGCTCCTGGACGAGGACGCGGAGATCCTGGGCCGAGACGAGGGAATCGGAGCCGGCTCCGGGCTGACTCGAATCCTCGAGCCGGAAGACGATGCCGGGCCCGCTCAGGCCGATGAGCCCAGCCCCGATCCGCGCCTTCTCGAGCCGCGCGTACAGCGTCTTGAGCGAATCGGCGGATCCGGGGCCCTGTGACTCCAGCGCACCGATCTGGTTTCGGAGCTCGAGGATGCGGGCCTTGAGCGCCTCCTGCTGAGCCTGGAGGGACTGGGCACTCTCGACGAGCGGCGAGCGCTCCTGGGTCGTGTACCGGACCCGGGGTCCCTCCGCCGAGAGCTGCGCCGCGATGAGGAACCCGAGCACGAGGAGCGCAACCGCGAGCGTGATCTGCCAGCTCGGGATGGCTCGAGCTCGGGCGAGCAGCCCGCTCATTGGGGCCGGCTCCCGCGCCGCCGTCTCGCGAGGAACCACAGCAGCCCGATTCCGAGGAAGGCGATCAGGACGACGACGATCCCCTCGACGAGAAGGTCCGTGGACGATGCGTCGCCGACAGGAGCCGGGATCGCGCCCGGGACAGCGGTCGCGCCACCGGGCCAGCCCGGCGGAACGGGGCCGGGCGGCGCGGGCAGCGGCCCGACCGGGCTCGGCACGGGCGCACCGATCGCCCGGAGCCAGCCGGCCTGGAAGCCGGCGACGTCGACACCGAGGGCCGTCTGGAACGCCGCGTCATCCGCCACACCGCCGCCCCAGCG
>DAINSJ010000097.1:0-6427 GCA_036741375.1 Candidatus Limnocylindrales bacterium | reverse complement strand
GCCGGACCGTCGGCGCCGGCGCCATCACCAGCATCACCGAGTAGCGAGATGGCAAGGGTCGAAGCGCGGCCGACGTTCCAGCTCGCCTGCACGGTGTGCAAGGAGCGGACGTACACGACGCGCAAGAACCGGAGGAACGATCCCAACCGGATCGAGCTCATGAAGTACTGCCCGCGCGACCGCAAGCACACCCTTCACCGGGAAGCCAAGTAGCATCGGGCGTCCGCAGGGGTGTAGCTCAATTGGTAGAGCACCGGTCTCCAAAACCGGCGGTTGTAGGTTCGAGTCCTATCGCCCCTGCCACACCGGAAAGGTAAGAACGAACACGTGAAGCGAATTCGCCGCTTCCTCGCGGAAGCGGTTTCCGAGCTCAGGAAGGTCTCGTGGCCGACCGTCGAGCAGACCCGCAACCTCACCGTGCTCGTGTTCACCGTGAGCTTCGCGGTGGGCGCCTTCGTCCTGGTCTGCGATCAGCTGTTCCAGCACGTCATCTCGTTCCTCGAATCGAGCTTCGCAGCAGGATGAGCGGGATCGCGCCGGTCGAAACCGAGACCAAGGGCCCGGAGAAGCGCTGGTACGTGATTCACACGTATTCGGGCTACGAGAACAAAGTCAAGGCGAACCTCGAGCACCGGATCGAGTCCATGGGCATGGAGGATCGGATCTTCCAGGTCCTCGTTCCCATGGAGGACGAGATCGAGATCCGCCAGGGCCAGCGGCACACCGTCCAGAAGAAGGTGTACCCGGGCTACGTGCTGGTCGAGATGATCCTCGACCCCGACAGCTGGTTTGTGGTCCGCAATACGCCGGGCGTCACGAGCTTCGTCGGTGGCTCGAACATCCCCGGCGTCCGCAGCGAGCCCGTGCCGCTGGACGAGGCCGAGGTCAAGCAGATTCTCCGGCATATGGGTGTCGAGACGCCCAAGTACCGGGTCGCCTTCACCAAGGGCCAGAGCGTCCGCGTCACCGACGGCCCGTTCTCCGAGTTCATCGGGACGGTCGACGAGGTCAACCCGGAGCGCAACAAGGTCAAGGTCCTCGTCAGCATCTTCGGCCGAGAGACCCCCGTCGAACTGGATTTTCTCCAGGTCGAGAAGCTCTAGGAACCAGGAAGGAACCACTGACCCGTGGCCAAGAAAGTCCGCATCGTCCTGACGCTCCAGCTGCCTGCCGGCAAGGCAACGCCTGCGCCGCCCGTCGGCACGGCGCTTGGGCCGCACGGCATCAACATCGTCGAATTCACGAAGACCTACAACGAGCGGACCGCCGACAAGGCCGGTCAGGTGATCCCGGCCCAGATCACGATCTTCGAGGACCGCTCGTTCACCTTCATCCTCAAGACCCCGCCGGCGGCTGACCTTCTGCGGAAGGCCGCCGGGCTCGAGAAAGGCGCCGCGGCCACGAAGCGCGAGATGGTCGGCCGGGTCACCCGCGACCAGGTCCGGGAGATCGCCGCGATCAAGATGGCGGACCTCTCGGCGAACGACCCGGAAGCCGCGGCGCGAATGATCGAGGGCACGGCCCGGAGCATGGGCATCGAGGTCGGCAACTAGCCAGGACAACGGCAGTGGGGGAGGACCCCGATCCCCACTGAACCCGAGATGGGGGAGGCCGGCACGCCGGCCGACAGGAGGCATCACGTGGCACACGGCAAGAAGTATCTCGAGGCGGCGAAGCTCGTCGATCCAATGAAGGCGTACGCGCCGGACGAGGCCGCCAAGCTGGCCAAGGAGACGACGACCGTCAACTTCGACGCGTCGGTCGAGGCGCATCTTCGCCTCGGCGTCGATCCACGTCACGCCGACCAGATGGTCCGCGGCACGGTCGTGCTCCCGAGCGGGACCGGCAAGGTGGTCCGGGTGGTCGTCTTCGCCCAGGGCGAGAAGGCCCAGGAGGCGCTCCGCGCGGGGGCCGACGAGGTCGGCGCCGAAGACCTCGTGAAGAAGGTCGATGCGGGCTGGCTCGAGTTCGACGTGGCCCTCGCGACCCCCGACATGATGGGTCAGGTCGGACGGCTCGGAAAGATCCTCGGCCGGCGCGGCCTCATGCCGAACCCGAAGGCCGGCACGATCACGTTCGACCTCGATCGGGCCATCCGCGAGGTTAAGGGCGGCCGCGTCGAGTACAAGGTCGACAAGACCGCGATCATCCACGTGTCCATCGGCAAGGCGAGCTTCGAGCCCGAGGCGATCGTGGCCAACCTCGTCGCGCTCGTGGACGCGGTCAACCGGGCCAAGCCCGCCGGCGCGAAGGGCACGTATCTCCGAACCTTGACGATCGCGAGCACGATGGGCCCCGGCATCAAGGTCGACATCCCTGGCGTCCTCGCCGCGGCAGCAGCGGCCTGACTCGACGCGCCTGAGAGCAGGCAACCTCAGGCGCGTGCCATACTTTCGATCTCCGACGACCGAGGCGACGCTCCGCTAGCCATCGGTCGGAGGAAGACGGACCGCTCAAGACAGCGTGTGCCGGGCAACGAGGCGAGGCGTCTCGGAGCCGGGCTTGATCAGCCGGATCGGATCGGGGCGATGCGCCCCGGGGACGACGGCCAGCACGCCGAGGCAGGAACGAAACTCCACCTTCGGGTGGGCGCTTCCCCTGCGGTCGAGGCATCGCCCCTTGCGGGCGACCGTCGCAGGGTGACGGGCCGAGGGGCCCCGCCCACCGCCGCGCGCCGGTAGCGCGCTGAACGATGGAGGGCACCATGCCGACCGAGGCCAAGCGCCAGGCTGTGGCCGAGCTGCGCGAGCAGCTCACCCATAGCCGCACGCTGATCGTCTCGGAGTATCGCGGGCTCACGGTCAAGGAGATCGCCGAGATCCGCCGCTCCCTGCGGAAGCAGGACGTCACGTACAAGATCGTCAAGAACCGCCTCATGCGGATCGCCGCGTCCGACTCGGTCGGGAGTGCGCTCGACGCGCTGCTCGTCGGTCCGACGGCGATCGCCTTCGGCAACGACGAGAGTGCGACCGCGAAGGCGGTCATCGATGCCGTTCGGCCCTACAAGCAGGTCCGGATCACCGGAGCCGTGCTCGGCCGCCAGGCGATCGACGGCGACAGCGTGACGCGCCTCGCAGCGCTGCCCTCGCGGGACACGCTGCTGTCGCAGCTCGCCGGAGCTTTCGCGGCTCCGATGGCAACGACCGCCGGCCTGTTCGAGGCCCCGCTCCGAGATATCGCCGGACTCGTGGCGGCGCTCGCCGACCAGCGAGCCGCGGCCTGACCCCAAAACCAGCAACGAAGGAGACATCCCGATGGCCACCATGACCAGCGACCAGCTGATCGAAGCGTTCGAGAAGATGACCGTGCTCGAGCTGTCCGAGTTCAAGAAGAAGTTCGAGGACAAGTTCGGCGTCACGGCCGCCGCCCCGGTTGCCGCCCCGGCGGCTTCGGGTGGCACTCCGGCTGCCGAGGCCGCCCCCGCGGTCGAGGAGCAGACCGAGTTCACCGCGACGATCGTCGAGATCGGCCCGAACAAGATCCCGGTGATCAAGGTCGTCCGGGAGCTCACCGGCCTCGGCCTCAAGGAGGCCAAGGATCTCGTCGACGCAACGCCGAAGGCCGTCAAGGAAAGCGTCGCCCGCGACGAGGCCGAGAAGATCAAGGCGGCCCTGGAAGAGGTCGGCGCGAAAGTGGAGATCAAGTAGCCGGGCGTCGGCAACCTTGGGTGAGGACCGCTGCTCGCTCTCCGAGGCCCCAGGTAGGCTCCGCCAGCCCTCGGTCCGAGGATTCCTGCCGCTCAGCCAATTCGTTGCCCTTGCGCCTACCGGTCTTTGCTCTCCGAAGGCCGCGGCAACGCCCCGCTAGCCATCGGCCTGAGGATTCGTCGGATTCGGCTACGCGACACCCGGGGTCGACCGATCTTGCGGGCAGCCGACCTCGTCCCCGCATGGCCCCCCGGCTCTGCGGCAGGGTGGTGCCCGATAGCAGGTTTTGAGGCGTTTGACAAGATCCGGCTGGGCGATACAATTCAGTGTTCTGTGAGCGCGGCCTTCCCAATGTCCCCTTTTCTCCGTCAAGGAGCGGTTGTTCATGCTGTCTACCGCTGAGTCGCCGGCTGTCCTGAACCCGTCCGTCGTGCGAAAGCGCTACGCCCGGATTCCCGAAGTCCTGCCCGTCCCGAACCTGATCGAGCTCCAGCTGGAGTCGTTCAAATGGTTCATCGAGAAGGGCCTCCGCGAGCTGTTCGATGAGATCAGCCCGATCAAGGACTTCACCGGCAAGGTCATGGAGCTCCAGTTCCTCGACTACGAATTCGGGGACCCGAAGTACTCCGAGGAGGAGTGCCGGACCAAGGACCTGACCTACAGCCGCCCGCTCTATGTCAACGTCGAGCTCCTGATCAAGGAGACCGGCGAGATCCAGCGCCAGCGGGTCTACATGGGCGACTACCCGTGGATGACCGACCTGGGCACGTTCGTGATCAACGGCGCCGAGCGCGTCGTCGTGTCCCAGCTCGTCCGGTCACCGGGGGTCTACTACAGCGAGCTCGAGGATCCCGGCTCGGGCCGGATGCTGTTCTCGGCGAAGGTCATCCCGAACCGCGGCGCCTGGCTCGAGTTCGAGACGAACAACAAGGACCAGCTCTGGGTCAAGGTCGACCGCAAGCGCAAGATCGCCGCCACGACCCTCCTGCGTGCCGTCGGCTACGAGACGAACGAGGAGATCGCGGCCCTGTTCTCGCCGGTCGACATCGACCCCGAGCACCCGTTCATCGCGAACACCCTCGACAAGGACATCACCCGGACGCCCGCCGAGGCGCTCATCGAGGTCTACAAGAAGCTCCGGCCGGGCGATCCGCCGACCGGGGACAACGCCCGCGCGCTCGTCGAGGGCCTCTTCTTCAACTTCCGCCGCTACGACCTCGGTCGGGTCGGCCGCTACAAGTTCGACAAGAAGCTGGACGGCGCCGCGTCGCGGATGGCCATCGAGCTCGACCGTGAGAGCCGGACGATCACCCGCGAGGACATCGCCGCGATCGTCGGCCACCTCATCGAGTGCAACCGGGGCCTCCATCCCAAGGACGACATCGACCACCTCGGCAACCGCCGCATCCGGGCCAACGGCGAGCTGATCCAGAACGCGTTCCGGATCGGCCTCCTGCGGATGGAGCGCGTCGTCCGCGAGCGCATGACGATCCAGGAGATCGACAAGGCCACTCCGAACGCCCTCATCAACATCCGGCCCGTCGTGGCCGCGATGAAGGAGTTCTTCGGCGGCAGCCAGCTCTCGCAGTTCATGGACCAGACGAACCCGCTGGCAGAGCTCACGTCGAAGCGCCGCCTGTCGGCCCTCGGGCCGGGCGGCCTCTCGCGAGAGCGTGCCGGGTTCGACGTCCGCGACGTCCACCACAGCCACTACGGCCGGATCTGCCCGATCGAGACCCCGGAAGGCCCGAACATCGGCTTGATCGGGTCGCTGGCCACCTACGGCCGGATCAACAGCTACGGCTTCATCGAGACCCCGTACCGGCGCGTGAAGCGCACCGTCGGCTGGGACGACTCGGCACTCCTGACCTTTGAGGCCGGCGCCGACGTGGTCGCCAAGGGCGGGACCCTCGTCCTCAAGAAGGGCGACCGCTTCAACGAGGCCGCCGCGGCGGAGTTGAAGAAGCAGAAGCTCAACGCGTTCCCGATCAGGCCGATCGTGACCGACCAGATCGACTACCTCCCGGCCGATGAGGAGGAGCTGCACGTGGTGGCCCAGGCCAACGCGCGGCTCGACTCGGAGGGCCACTTCATCGAGGACCGCATCCCGTCCCGCTACCGCGACCAGTTCCCGGAGGCTCGGGCGGACACGATCGAGTACATGGATGTCAGCCCGAAGCAGGTCGTCTCGGTCGCGACGGCGCTGATCCCGTTCCTCGAGCACGACGACGCGAACCGGGCCCTCATGGGCTCGAACATGCAGCGCCAGGCGGTGCCGCTCCTCGAGCCCGAGGCGCCGATCGTCGGCACGGGCATGGAGGAGCGAGCCGCCCAGGACTCCGGCCAGGTCGTCATGGCGACACGGGCAGGGGTCGTCACGAGCGTGACCGCCGAGCGGATCCGGGTCGAAGCCGACTCCGGCGAGCTCGACGAGTACCGCCTCCACAAGTTCGTTCGGAGCAACCAGGGCACCTGCATCAACCAGCGCCCGATCGTCGACGTCGGCCAGCGGGTCGACGCCCGCCAGGCGATCGCCGACAGCTCCTCGACCCAGAACGGCGAGCTTGCGCTCGGCCGGAACGTCCTCGTGGCGTTCATGAGCTGGGAGGGCGGCAACTACGAGGACGCGATCGTCATCAGCGACCGCCTCGTCCGCGACGACCTCTTCACGAGCATCCACATCGAGAAGCACGAGATCGAGTCCCGGGACACCAAGCTCGGGCCCGAGGAGATCACCCGCGACATCCCGAACGTCGGCGAGGAGTCCCTCAAGGACCTCG
>DAINSJ010000096.1:0-6603 GCA_036741375.1 Candidatus Limnocylindrales bacterium | reverse complement strand
GGCGTATCTCGAGGCCTACCGCCGCGCGATCGAGATCCGCCGGGGCGGATAGCGCGCGTCAGCCGGCGATCGCGCGAAGGATCGCGACGAGCGTCGCTTCCGGGTACAGCCGCTGGGGCGAGTGGGGTCCCTCGGCGATCGTCAGGACGTGATCGGCGCCGGCGCGTGCCGCGAGAGCCGGCACGACCGTCTCGGGAATGAGGCTCCCGTGGGCGAACTCGCCGCGGATGTACCAGACGGGTACGTCCGCGGCCGCGGGATCCGCGAGCGCGGCCAATCCCGCGTCCCAGTCGCCGTTGTCCAGAAGGACGGCCCGCGCGGCGTCGACCTCGAACCGGTGCAGTCCCTCGGCCTTGGCGAGGACGTCGCCCTCGGTCCAGCCCGGGTACGAGGCCCGAATGACGCCAATTGCCTCGCCGAGATCATCGTGGTGGCGCTCGTTGGGATCCCGTGTCATCAGCTCCATTCCCGCCCGAGGCAGCGCCGGCGGGTCGATCAGGATCAGCGTTGCGGGTCGCACGCCCGCGGCCGGCAGCGCCGCGACGACCATCCCGCCCCAGGAGTGCCCGAGGACGATCAGAGCCGGGCGGTCGAGCCCCGCCGCGCCGATGAACGCCGCGAGATCGACCGCGGTCTCAGCGAACCGATGCCGGCCCGTCCAGCCGCGGGTCCGGCCGTGGCCGGGCAGATCCGCGGCAACGACATGCCGGCCACTGGCCGCGATCGCCGGACCGATCCGCCAGAAGGTGTCCGAATCGGAGGTGACGCCGTGGACGAGGAGGACCGGCGGCGCACCGGGATCGCCCCAGCTCAGCGTCGCCCAGGCGAGCCCATCGACCTTGACGGCGCGACGGACGCCTTGAGCCGGGTTCGCGAGGGCCGCGGCGACCCGTGCCGGCAGGTCCGATGCCGTGGCCCGAATGCGCTCCATGGCCCGGATGGTATCGAGCGGTCCGGCGGTCGCGGGTAGCATGGTCTCGGCGCGAGCCGGCGGTCGCGAGCCCGGGTCGCGAGCCCAGTCGCGCGCAGGAGGACCTCGATGGCCAATCAGTTCGTCGTCCAGCTGCACAACGAGCCGGGCGCGATGGCGGTCCTCGCCGAGGCGTTGGCCGCGGAGGGGGTCGACCTCCGGGCCATCGGCGGCGGCGGCATCGGCGACAGCGGCCACGTGATCATGACGACGGCCGACGACGACACGACCCGCCGGGTGCTCGAGCAGGGCGGCTACCGCTACGTCGAGGGCGAGTCGATCATCGCCGAGGTCGACGACCGGCCCGGCGGCATGGCCCGCATCGCGCGGGCGCTCGCCGACGCGGGCGTGAATATCCACGGCCACCTGTTCCTCGGGCGCTGGGGCGATCGGGCGATGTTCGCCTTCGTCGTCGATCGGGCCGACCTCGCGAAGCCGATCCTGGAGCGCAAGACCGGCTGATGGCCGGCGGCAGCCGCGGCGCGATCAGCCGCGGACTCCGGGAGCGCCTCCGATGAGCTCCCGAAGCCCCGTATTCCAGGCAGAATGCGGAACGGCCCGAGCGTGCTGGGCGAGCAAACGAATCCGTCACAGCTCGCACCCGGCCGAGCATGCTGAGCCCGATTCCAATTCAGCCGGGAATAGCGCTCGTTCAGCCGGGAATAGCGCTCGTTCAGCCGGGAATAGCGCTCCCAAGGGCCGCCCGCACTTCACCGGCCTCTCCCTCGATCCCGAGCTCCTCGAAGAGGCCAAGGGACCGACGCAGGATCGGCTCGCTTTCCGCGGCTCGTCCCGCCGAGGCGAGGGACTCGCCCCAGCGCCGCAGCGTGCGGGCGAGATTCGGCCGAGCGCCTTCGTGTTCGAGGATCGCGACAGCGGCGGCGAAGTCCGGGAATGCCGCATCGAAGGCACCGCGTCGCGCGGCGGCCTCGCCTCGCTTCGCCAGGATACCGGCCTCGGCCACCGTGTTGCCGATCGAGCGCGCCGTTTCGAGGGCCTCGTCCCAGCTTCCGTCGGGAGCCTCGCCGAGCGCCGCCGACGCACCGCCGAGCCACGCCTGAAGGGTCGGGCGCCAGGCCTTTCGATCCACGACGAGCGACAGATCGGTGCCTCGCTGCAGCGTCGCCTGGGCTTCCTGGAAGCGATTCTCGCGGTGATACAGATCCCCTAAGACCCATGAGCTCGCCATCACGCACGCGAGCGCGCCGGTCTCCTCGGCCCGGTTCATGCACGCGAGCGCAAGCGGCAACGCCTGGTCCACCTGCCCGCGCGCCGACCGGAGCATCGACTCGGCGATCTGGGCATCGAGCTGGGAGATGAGGTCTGCGTTCGCGGCGAGCTCGGTGGCGTTGCGCGACGCCACCTCGGCCTTGTCGAACTCGCCGAGGTTCGCGTAGCCGATCGCCAGCGAGCCCCGGGCAAATGCGGCGCCGATGAAGTCCTTGTGATCTTCGAGCAGTGGTACCGCTTTCTCGAGCGCCTCGACGCCCTGGCGGATGGGCCCCGTGAACACCTGCATGAGACCCGACATGGCCAGCGGCATCGCTCGCATCGATGGATCGCCGAGCTGCTCGCCGATCTCGGCGACGCGGTCGAGGGACCGCTTCACGACCGGATCGGCCGCCGCGTCGCCCGACTGCAGCCGTGCGATCGCGAGCTGCAGGTGGACGTCGGCCACGAGCGCGAGATCACCGAGCCGCTCCGCGTCGTCGAGGATGGCCTCGAGATCGGCGATCACCTCCAGGACGGACCGGAACGTCCAGCTCGACTTCGCTCGGCCGAGCTCGAGCTCGACGCGCAGCCGGCGGGTCGCCTCATCGTCGGTCGGACCGGCCGCGGGCAGGAGCTTCGCGGCTCGATCGAACGCGGAGAAGGCCTCCTGGATCGCGTTGCGCTCCAGCGCGAACCGCCCGGCCATCGAGAGGTACTCGAGGGCCCGTTCGATGTCGCCCGCCTCCTCGAAATGCATCGCGAGCACGGAGGCGAGCTCGGCGCGACGCTCGGGGTAGAGGGACTCGAGGGCCTCGCCGACCTGCCCGTGGAGCTGCTTGCGCTCCTGCCGGAGCAGCGATCCGTAGGCCGCGTCCTGGACCAGCCAGTGCCGGAACAGGTATTCGAGCTCCGGCAGATAGGTCGCGAGCCGGATGAGGCCCCGTGCCTCGAGCGTGTCGAGCTGTGTCTCGGCGGCCATCAGTGGACCCCTTCCCCGAGCACCCGCTCGAGCACGCGAACCGGGAACTGGCGACCGATCACGGCCGCGACGCGCAGGCTCCACTTGGCGGCATCTGGCAGCTGGTCGATCCGGGCGAGGAGCAGCCCGTGAAGGGTCTCCGGGATCTCGATCGCGCCGACATCCTCCGTCGCCGTCCAGCGGTCGTCGCGCAGCACGATCACCCCGCGGCCGATCAGCATCCGGACGACCTCCTCGACGAAGAACGGGTTGCCCTCCGCCCGGGCCAGGATCAGCTCCCGAACCGAGTTGGGAAGCGACTCGATCGCGAGGAGGTGGGCGACGAGCTCGCGGCTCTCACCTTCCGTGAGCGGCTCGAGCGTTATCTCGGTGAGGGCCGCGCCCAACAGCTCCCGTGCCTGGCTCACGAGCCGCCAGCCATCCGAGTCGGTCTCGGCGCGGAGGGCGCCGACGAAGAGGATCGGCATCGCCGCGGCGAGCGGGAGCAGCTGGCTCATGATCTCGATCGAGACAGGATCGGCCCAGTGCAGGTCCTCGCAGACCAGCACCAATGGCCCGTGGGCCGACAGGGCCCTGAGGAGTCGATGCGTCGACGCCACGTAGCGACCCTGCATGACCTCAGGCGGGATCTTCGCCCGGTCGATCTCGTCGGGCCGGAGTGGCAGCGCCAGCATGTGCGCGAAGTAGGGGGCGGCATCGGACGATTCGGGCCCGAGCAGCCGCTCGAGCTCGCGATCGAGGGTCGCCCGCGCCTCGGCCTCCGAGGCGACGAAGGTGATCCCGAGGGCCGACCGAACGAGATCGATGAGCAGGTTGTAGGGCATCGTCCGCCCGTACGACACGCAGCGCGCCTCGATCCATGTGGTCCGGTCGCCCTCGCTCGACCCATCAATCGCGGCGCGGCGCAGCTCGGCGATCAGGCGACTCTTGCCGATCCCCGGCTCGCCCATGAGGAACGCGACGCGGCCGCGGCCGGCTCGCACGACGGCGAGCAAGCCGAGCAATGTGTCGAGGGGCCCAGCGCGCCCGACCATCGGGCTGTCGAGCCCGACCCCGGCAAGGCCCCGGCGGCGGGCCGGATCGACCTTGCGACCGAGCACCCGGAAGGCGTGGACCGGCTCGGTCTTGCCCTTGACCTCGATGTCGCCGAGGTCCTCGAGATCGAACGCCTCCGGCGCGAGCCGCTGGGTGTTGGCCGTGATGAGGACTGTCCCGGGCTCGGCGGCGGACTGCATCCGGGCGGCGACGTTCACGGCGTCGCCGAGGGCCGTGTACTCGTACCGCAGATCGCTGCCGACGTTGCCGACGACGACCGGTCCCGTGTTGATCCCGGCCCGGATCCGGAAGTCGATGCCATGGGTCTGCTTGAGCTGGCGGGCGAACTCGTCGGTCGCCGTGACCATCTCGAGGGCCGCGAGGACCGCTCGTTCGGGGTCGTCCTCGTGCGCGACCGGCGCCCCGAAGAAGGCGAGCATCGCGTCGCCCTGGAGCTGGGCGATCGTGCCCTCGTACCGGAATACGGCCTTCGACAGGTGGTCGAAGGCCTCGTTCATCATCGCGGTCCAGTCCTCGGGATCCATCCGCTCCGCGAGCGCCGTCGATCCCACGACATCCGCGAAGAGCGCGGTCACGGGCTTTCGCTCGCCGGTGAGCTTCGCCGCGAGCATCTTGTCGATGAGCGGCGCCGGGGCTGCGGCGACGATCCGGGCCCGGGTCGCCTCATCGGCGCTGGCGGGATCAAGGGCCTGCCCGCAATTCATGCAGAAGCGCGCGTCGGCGGGAACGACCGCCTCGCAGCGGGGACACGACAGGGCCGGGGACTCGACCGTCATCCGGCGGCCATCGTACCGTAGCCGGGTGGCACAGCCAGCCAGCGAGGTCCGCCCGTCCACCACGAGCCGCATCGAGGCGTTCAGCGAATTGCTCGCGATCCTCTACGGACTCACGAACCAGGGCGGGCGACCGGCGTCCCCCAGGGTCTCCTGACCCAGTGCCGATCGTCGGCGACGTCGTGGCGGATCGCTATCGGATCGACGCGGTGCTGGGTTTCGGGGGCATGGCTTCGGTCTTCCGGGCGAAGGATCTGCGGCTCGATCGAGACGTAGCCGTCAAGGTCCTTGCCGCGAATCTCGCGGCCGACCCCGTGTTTGCCGAACGATTCGATCGCGAAGCCAGGACCATGGCCGGGTTCAGCCACCCCAACCTGGTAGCCGTGTACGACGTCATGCCGGGGGACCCGGAGACGGGCCGCGAGCCGCTGTACGTCATGGAGTACTGCCCTGAGGGGTCGCTGGCGGACCGGCTCGCCGCCGGCGAGCGCATCCCCGCCCAGGACCTGGTTCCAACGATCGGGTCCGTGGCGGAGGGTCTCGACGTGCTGCATCGGGCAGGCTTCATCCACCGAGACGTCAAGCCGCACAACATCCTCTTTGCCGGCGGTCGCGCGAAGCTTGCGGACTTTGGGGTAGCCAAGGGCGATCCGTCCGACCCTGGGATGTCGTTGACGATCCCCGGATCGATGGTCGGCACGTGGCCATTTCTCGCTCCCGAGCTCGTTGCCGGCGAGCCGGCCAGTGTCGCGAGCGACGTGTACGCGTTGGGAGTCACCGCATTCCAGGGGTTGACCAGCCGATATCCGAAGGCGGCGGTTCCGCCCGCCCCGACCACCGAGACCACTGAAACCCACGACACCGCGGGCGTCCCGCCCGTCTCCGCCATCGCTCCTGAGCTCGGAACCGCGTTCGACGCGACGCTGGCTCGCGCGCTCGACGCGGATCCTCAGGCTCGGCCGTCGCCGCGAGACTTCGCGAGCGAGCTGGCGGTGGCATTGGAGAGTGCACGCATCGGTGTGGCGGCGGCGGTTGAAACGACGGGCGCGCTCCCCGACGCAGCCCGCCGGACACTCGCGGCAGGTGCCGACGCGCTGCCTCCGGGCCTGCCTCCCGCGATCGACGAGGAGGCCGAGACCATCATTGCGGGACCGGTCGACGAACCCGCACTACCGCTTCGGCCAGCACCGACTCCGCCGCCACCGGACTCGCGGATCGTGCGGACCGGAGCGCGTCCATCTCTGCCGTGGCGCGCCGCTGCGGTGATCGCGGTTGTTGTCGTGCTCGTGATCCTCGCTTCGAGTCTGGTCCCGATCCTCATGAGCGGTCCCGGCGCAAGTGCAACGCCGACCTCGCGTCCCGCATCGGCGTCTCCGGGCGTCGCCCAGCCCGTGCTCGTGGCGATTGATCGCGTGGATGCGGCGATCGAAGCCGCGAGGGGTGGCAAGGACGGTCTCAACGGCCGCGATGCGAATGAGCTGGAGCAGCTCGCCGCCTCTGTGCGGGCGGCCGTCCAGCGGGGCGATCTCGGGGCCGCGCGTACTGCCGCCAGCACCCTGGCTGACCGGGCCCGGGCGCTCACCGCTGGTCTGGACGCCGACCGACGGCAGCCG